>CAYYUS010000107.1:0-7360 GCA_964474925.1 uncultured Akkermansia sp.
ATTTAATAACGTTAACACGTCCACCTGAGTTAGGCGTGTTACCATTTAATAATGGATCGAAAGTTTGGTTTAATGAAGCGCATGGACCGCAAGTTGATGAAGTCCATTCTTCTATTAAGGCGTTCATTAATGAAGATTGAGAAGCAACATAAGTGATCGCCGTTGCATTATCATTAGTTGTTATGGTTTCATTAACTCCATTTACTTGTGTTACAGTAACACTCACTGTATGAGTTCCAACAGTTAAAGCGGCTGGAGCAGTAAATGTATAAACTCCGGTTTGAAGATAACCTAAAGCCGGAAGAGTAATTGTTTGTGTAACAATTGGGCCAGCATCTATTTGATAATTCATGGTTGCATTATTTGCAACTGCACTACCTTTATTTTTGAATATGCCACTAATAGTAGTATTTCCTGCAACGGTATAACGCGGCACACTTGTAACGCTTACAATGTTTCCATCACTTGCAACAGGAACAACAACCTTGATGTTGTCTAGATACAAACGATTCTTATCATTTGAATTATTTACAAAGGCAATATGAACTGCTTGACCAACATAGGCACTTAAATTCAATGATCTTTGAGTCCATGGTGCTGAAGCTGCTGCATAGTTTTCTGCACTAACTGTTAAAAGGTTGGTTGAAAAATTAGCAACCGTTGTACCTGTAGTTGAGATCTTAACTTGGTATCCATCAGCAAAAGCAGCTTCTGAACAAGTCCCTTCCCACTCAAGATAACCGCCGGCAGGCACTACAAAGTTAGGAGTGATCAACCAGTCATTAGCAGTTCCTGAAGGAGTATACCACGATGTACTCATAACGCATCTTCCTTGCGCTGGATAGATCGTAGCAATATTATTTGTTACCCAGGCGTTTGATCCAAAATTAAAGGATGCTAAATTACTTGAAACGGTAAATCCGTCAACATTGTTTTGAAACCATCCCACTGGAAGTGACTGAACGGTGGTGGAGTTGAAATCCTCGCTCCATGTTTGCGCATTGGTTATTCCCATACCCAATAGTGCTAATGTAAGTAGTTGTTTTTTCATGTATTGTTTGTTTAGGTGTTATACTTATTAAAACGATTTATAAAAAATACGAATACTAAAGGTATAGCATTTTCAATGGAGTTCCAATACGGTCTATGTTAAATATACGCGTCCATTATTTTTTCGGATCGATTTTATAATGAAATTATAAGTAATTAAAGACCAATGCTTTATTTATTGTCAATGCAAGTAGCAAATGTTTATTACAATACATGATCCAATTTAGTATTTTTGCGCGTTCATGTTAAATAGGTTCTTGCCTGAGGTTTTTTCAAGACTGGAAATTTCTAATTCCGGCAGGGATCTCTTTGTCAAAGGTGTAGCAGGATCGGGAATTCACTTTGTTTTAGCCAACATTTTTAATAATCAAAAAAGGAATTTGATCTTAATTAAGAATGATCGTGAAGAAGCGGCCTATGCGTTCAATGATCTGCAACAAATTCTTGGCGAAAAAAATGTTCAGTTCTTCCCACAATCATACAAACAACCTTACGAACCCGAAAAAACTGCCAACGCTAATATTCAAGAACGCGCAGAGGTATTAAGTTTATTAAGCAACGAAAAATATAATGGTATTGTTGTTACATATCCCGAAGCTTTGTGTGAGAAAGTAACGCTTAAAAAAGAATTACAACAAAATATCCTTCAAATAAGAAAAGGAGAAAAATTATCGGTTGAGTTCATTAGCGAATTTTTATACTCTTATAATTTTCAACACAGCGATTTTGTGTATGAGCCCGGCCAATTCTCTATTCGTGGAGGTATTATTGACATTTATTCTTTCGCCAACGAATTTCCTTACCGTTTAGAATTATTTGGAAATGAAGTAGAGGCCATTAAAACATTTGATCCTGCCAATCAATTGTCGCTAAAGAATTTTGATTTTGTCACCATCATTCCAAATATAAATACCTCTATTCTAAAAGAAGAAAGAGGGTTTCTGTTAAATTATTTTTCGCCAGAAAATACTGTTATTGCCATCGAAAGTGCCGAGCGTATATTTTCTACGTTCGATAAAATGTATTCAAAAGCCCTGAACGCATTTGAACATTATCAAGGTGAGATCAAACAAATTGAACCTCAAATGTTGTATGGAAATGCCGATGAATTCAAAAAAGCACTTTCCTTATATGCCATCCTTGAATTTGGATTGCAGAATATATTAACTCATACGGTGCAAGAATTCAACCAAGCACCACAACCTATCTTTAATAAGAATTTTGATCTACTTATCTCTAATTTAAAAGAGAACAAAACAAAAGGCTATCAAAACTTTTTTTTAACCGAGAACAGAAAACAGGCCGATCGTTTGATCACCATATTTAATGATATGCTTGCCAAAGAGCATCGTACTTACGAAACGCTTATTGATTATTTGCCTTTGAACATCCATGAGGGTTTTGTGGATCATGATCTTAAAATTGCTGTTTATACCGATCATCAGATCTTTGAACGACATCATCGTTACAAACTAAAGGAAGTGCGGAACAAAACGAGTGAGGCACTTACGCTAAAAGATATTTTGATGCTTAATCCCGGTGATTATGTAACCCACATCGATCACGGAATTGGTCGCTTTGGTGGATTGCAAAAATTGAACGTTGGCGGCAAGGAACAAGAAGCGGTACGTTTATTATATAAGGATAACGATATTTTATTTGTTAGTATTCACAACTTACATCGCATTAGTAAATTTAGTGGTAAAGAAAGCAACGTACCGCGCTTAGATAAATTAGGAAGCACGCATTGGAGTACACTTAAGTTAAAAACAAAACGTAAAGTAAAAGAAGTTGCATTTGACCTTATAAAATTATACGCCAAACGAAAAGCAAATAAAGGCCACGCGTTCTTAAAAGATAATTATTTGCAACACGAATTGGAGGCGTCTTTTATTTACGAAGACACCCCCGATCAAGTAAAAGTTACAGCCGATGTAAAACGCGATATGGAGCGATCGCAACCAATGGACCGCTTAATTTGTGGTGATGTTGGTTTTGGTAAAACAGAAATTGCCGTTCGCGCGGCATTTAAAGCTGTATGCGATAGTAAACAAGTTGCCATTTTAGTTCCAACAACAATTTTGGCGTATCAGCATTACAAAACATTTAAAGAGAGATTAAGAGGTTTGCCTTGTAATGTAGATTATATCAATCGCTTTCGTTCGGCCAAAGAACAAAAGGAAGTTCTTCAAAAATTAGAGCAAGGAAAAATTGATATTGTGATCGGCACACACAAGATCATTGGAAAGGATGTGAAATTCAAAGATCTTGGATTATTAATAATTGACGAGGAACAAAAATTTGGCGTTGGCGTAAAGGATAAATTAAAAGTGTTCAAAGAAAACATTGATACGCTCACCTTAACCGCAACGCCAATTCCACGCACGCTTCAATTTAGTTTAATGGGCGCTCGCGATCTTTCGGTAATTTCTACACCGCCACCAAATCGCTTTCCTGTGCAAACCGAATTGCATTTGTTCGACGAAGAATTGATCCGCGATGCCATTAGTTTTGAATTGCAAAGAGGCGGGCAAGTATTTTTTGTACATAATAAAGTAAGTAATATTCAAGAAATTGCCGGAACCATTCAGCGTTTAGTTCCTGATGCACGAATTGCTATTGGTCATGGACAATTAGATGGCGATAAACTGGAAGAAGTGATGTTGGCATTTATTGAAGGAGAATTTGATGTGTTGGTAGCTACAACTATTATTGAAAGTGGAATTGATATTACGAATGCAAATACTATTATAATTAACGATGCGCAAAATTTTGGATTGAGCGATCTGCATCAAATGCGAGGAAGAGTAGGGCGAAGCAATAAAAAAGCATTTTGTTATTTACTGGCTCCTCCACAAAGTGTTTTAACTTCCGAAGCACAAAAACGTTTAAGAGCCTTGGTAGAGTTCAATGAACTTGGAAGTGGTTTTCAAATTGCCATGCGCGATCTGGATATTCGAGGCGCAGGAAATTTATTGGGCGCCGAACAAAGTGGCTTTATAAATGATATGGGTTTTGATACCTATATGAAAATATTGAACGAAGCTGTGAATGAATTAAAAGAAGAGGCTTGGTATAAAGAAACGGTTGGCGAAGATGGAACAACAAACACTTCGGTGTTCTCGCGTCAATTTGTAAAAGAAACTATTATTGATTCGGATCTGGAGCTATTAATTCCTGATGAATACGTAAATAGTTTAACTGAGAGATTGGTTCTCTATCGCGAACTAGATAATATTGTGAACGAAGAAGATCTTGTGAAGTATGAACAGAATTTAAGGGATAGATTTGGTCCGGTTCCAATTCAAGCCATCGAATTGATAAATTTGGTGCGTATGCGTTGGAGAGCGATGAAAATTGGTTTTGAAAAAATGACCTTAAAGAACGGTAAAATGCTGGCGTATTTTATAAGTAATAAGAACAGCGATTACTTTGCTTCCGAAAACTTTAAAACAGTGCTGGCTTACGTTCAAAAATATCCATCGCTTTGTACGCTTAAGGAACAAAATAATAAATTGCTTTTAACCATAGAAGATGTAACTTCGATAAATAGAGCAGATGACATTTTAAAAAGTATTACCGCCTTATTAGAAAAAAATGAGCAATTGGCTAAATAAGATACGAATGAATTCAAAAGGGATCATTTATATACTTTTTGTATACATTATTGCGCAATTTTTGTGGTGGGAGATATTGATGGTAAGGCAGAATAATGCTTTATTGGAGGAAAAACAGAAAGTATTAGAACTCACCATTGCTGATACCAACCAGTTAAAAGCAGAAATTGATAAACTTCAAAAAAGCAAGATCCAAAAAACATACATGGTGGTGGGCGAAGGAACCATTTTCTTATTGCTTTTATTATATGGGATCAATTTAATACGTAAGGCAAACAAAAAAGAGCATGAGTTGCTCGATCAAAAAAATAATTTCCTCCTCAGCATCACACACGAATTAAAAACGCCATTGGCAACAACTAAATTACAGTTGCAAACATTAAAAAAACATCAATTGGCAGTTGAAAAGCAACAAGAGCTGATCGATATCGCCATCAACGAAAATGAACGTTTGAATTCTTTGATCGATAATGTATTATTAGCTGCGCGCATGCAAGAGAATGAGTACCATATGTCAAAAGAGCGCGTTGATCTAAGTGATCTTGTTACAAAAATTGCAACGGCAAGTTATAGAGGGTCGTTAGAATCCGGAAACTTAAAACTAAGCATTGAGCCTTCTGTGTTTTGTGAAATAGACAGACTTGCTTTTCCTTCCATTCTTACAAATTTGGTAGACAATGCTTTTAAATACTCTGGCGAAATAATGGACATTAGAATAGATTTGAAAAAGAAAGATATTGGTATTGTTTTACAGGTGAGTGATAGAGGAATGGGTATAAAAGATGCAGAGAAGAAAAGGATCTTCGATCAATTCTACAGAAGTGGAAGTGAGGAAACCCGAAAAGCAAAAGGTACAGGGTTGGGCTTATTTATTGTAAAATATTTGGTGGAGAAGCATGGAGGAAGTATTTTGGTGAGAGACAATAATCCAAACGGTTCTGTTTTTGAGATAAATTTTGCCAGTGTATAAATACATATATATTCTTACTTGCTTTTTTGTTTTAAGCGCATGTGATCTCTCTGATCAAAAAGATGAAGAGGACAACGAGTTGATCAGGGATACAACTATTATATATGCGGAGCGCTTTCAGATCTATAAAGGAAAGGGATTTCGCTTGATCTATTTGCTGGGTAAAGCAAAATCAACGGAAATAACAGATAGATATATAGTATATGATTCAGTTAAGCCTGATCTAAAACCTGAAGGAATGCATTATGTAAAGGCCCCAGCGCATCGGATCATTGCTTTGAGTAGTATTTATGCAAATATGATCGCCGAAGTTGGTTGTGTAGACAATATTGTTGCTATTGAGAACATCGATTATTACAATAATTCCGAACTTATTAAAGCAGTAGAAAATAATAAGATAAAGCAGGTTCAAAAAAACCCGGATATTGATCGGGAACTTGTTTTAAAATTAAAACCCGATATCATTTTTGCATTTGGCATGAATCAATCATCGAATGATTTTGATGCTAAGATTGTTGGAGCAGGAATTCCTGTAGTAATGAGTTTGGATCATTTAGAGCGTTCGCCTTTGGCCAGGGCAGAGTGGATAAAATTCTTTGCGGCTTTTGTAAACAAGTCGGATGAGGCCAATATAATTTTTGCCGGAGTTGAGAAGGATTATATGGAATTAAAAGCCATGGCTAAATATTATACCGATAAACCAAATGTTTTAACCGAATTGAAGTTTGGAGATGTTTGGTATGTTCCAGGAGGAAAGAGTTACATGGCTCAATTGATCAATGATGCTAACGGAAATTATTTTTGGAAAGACGATATAACAACTGGAAGTTTACCTTTAAGTTTTGAAGCCGTTTACAAAAAAGCCCAAAAGGCAGACTATTGGCTGAACGTATCTTTATGCACAACCAAAAAACAAGTACTATCACAAGATAAACGTTACGCTGACTTTGAGGCTTATAAAAAGAATGGTATCTATAACAATAATTTAAATTGTAATAAGTTGAATTACTCTACCTATTGGGAAACAGGCATGATCTATCCAAATAGAATTTTAAGTGATATGATACAAATGTTCCATAAACAAGCAAAGGATAGTTTAGGTCGTCCGTTTTATTATTATAAGCAAGTAAATTGAAAGGCGGATATAAACATATTTTAATATTAGTTGGCGTATTGATCATCGCATTTATAGCGAACATACTTTTGGCGGGTTCTTCTGTTTTAAAATTTTCTGAACTCAATTTCGATGATTATATTTTTAGAAATATTCGCTTGTCAAAAGCAATAACCGCTTTATTATGCGGTATTAGTTTGCCAATTGCAGGGCAAATTTTACAGGTATTATTTAGAAATCCATTGGCCGGACCTTATGTTTTGGGAATAAGTTCTGCTTCTAGTTTAGCGGTAGGCATTGCTATCATGGCTTTAAATTCGTTTGGAGTGATGGGCTATTTATTTTTCTCAAAAACAGCCATTATTATAGCCGCTTTTGCAGGAAGTTTATTTTGCACGTTTTTAATTTTATTTGTGGCAAAAAAGGTGAATAGCAATGTGTTCTTATTATTGATCGGTTTAATGCTTGGGCAAATATTTGGTGCGTTGCAATCTTTTGTAGAATACTTCTCTACCGATAAAGGTCTACGCGAATTTGTGATGTGGAGTTTTGGTTCGTTAGGTAATTCAACTTATACCGATATTGCCATTTTTGCATCGATCGGAGTGG
>CAYYUS010000108.1:0-7358 GCA_964474925.1 uncultured Akkermansia sp.
TCTAAGAATGATCTGATCGCTTTTGATAAAGTAAATAATTTTTCGCACGGGATCTTTAGATGTTTTATTAATCAGGGAAGTGCCGGACAAACAAAATACGCCTATACGAACGGGTACAATGCACAATTTCCACAAGTACAACAATGGGCCTGCTTTTACGATTATAACAATGATGGTAAGGCAGATCTGTTCGCCTACACGGTTGGTGGTATAAAAGTTTTTAAGAACACATCTACTACAACCATGAGTTTTAGTTTAGAAAAACAAAAACTTATTTCCAATCTCACGCCAAGTTCAACAGCAAGCTATGGCGATATTTATTCAAGCGCCATTTCTTTACCCGGGTTTTCTGATATTGATAGCGATGGAGATATGGACATTGTGGTTTTCAGCGCAAGTGGTTTTCAATTAGAGTATCATAAAAATTTGAGCAAAGACCTTTATAACCACGCCGATAGTTTGGTGTTTGAACGTAACGAAGTAACATGGGGTGATTTCAGTGAAAGCAATTGCGCGGTTACATTGAACCAATTTAAAGATGCTGATCAAACATTACATTCAGGATCTTGTTTATTGTGTTTTGATAGAGATGGCGATGGTGATAAAGATCTTTTGTTGGGAGATGTTGCGTGTAACAACATGTTGTATTTGGACAATACAGGTACTGCCGCTGTTGCACATATTGGAGATACCACAAAACTTTTTCCTAACTATCCACTAAAAGCTTCCACACAAGTGATCAAATTAAATCCATTTCCTTGCGGACACCACATTGACGTGAACAACGACGGAAAGAAAGATCTGATCGTTGCCCCCAATTCAATTAATGGTGAAAATGCAGAAAGCGTTTGGTTATATGAGAACACCAGCACGGTAACTTCTGCTTATTTTCAGATCAAGAAAAATAATTTTTTGCAAGACGAAATGATAGAGCTTGGCGAAGGCGCCTACCCGATAGTGATCGATGTTGATGCAGATGGTTTATTAGACCTTGTGATTGGAAATATGGGCTATTACGAAAATGGTGTTCTAAGAACAAAGCTTTCGTTATACAAAAACACAGGAACGCCTGCTCAGCCTTCGTATTCGTTTGTCACAAATGATTACGCCAACGTCTCAGCATTTGCAATTACAAACACCTTGGTTGGTTTAGTTCCCACCTTTGGCGATATTGACGGAGATAGCGATCAAGATATGATCCTTGCCGATTTTTACGGGAAGATCCATTTTGTTGAAAACACCGCGGGAAGCGGAAATCCATTTGCGTTCACAAATTATAATTACAATTACTTTGGCATCACCACAACGCAAGGCGCGCCTTATCCTCAATTAATAGATGTTGATAAGGATAATCTTTTAGATCTTCTTGTTGGTTTGCGCAATGGAAGATTAGCTTACTATAAAAATATTGGTACAACCACAAGTCCATCGTTCTCGTTGATCACTGTAACTTTTGGAAATGTAAATGTAAAAGGAGCTCCTTCGCTTTTTAGTACCGATGGAAGTTGCGCGCCATTTATGTACAACGATGGTGGTACTTATAAATTATTATGCGGATCAATAAGTGGTAAAATTTATTCTTATGATAATATAGATGGCAACTTAAGTGGCACTTTTAATCTTTTGGATACCATGGTAAACTCAATTAATGTTGGTCCGCGAAGTGCCATTCAATATGTAGATGTTAATGGCGATAGCAAACGCGATCTGTTCATTGGAAATCATGCGGGAGGTTTACATTTTTACAATTCAAAAGCGCCTGTAGCAATTAAAGAAATAGTAATTGAAAAAGAAATGGAAATAGTTATTTATCCAAATCCTGCTAGTGACCACATCGTTGTTCGTCTTCCAAAAACCATAATTACTCCCGCAGCGATCTCTATCTATAATTCTCTTGGCAGTGTAGTGTTAAGTACAAACACTCATGATGAGGTGTTTTCGATCAATACAAATGAACTTGCTGCCGGGATCTATTATTTAAAAGTTCCTTTTTCCTCAGAGGCCAAAATTCAAATTTTTTGCGCTAAATTAGTGGTTATAAAATGAGGTCTACTACCACTTATATTCTATTACTAATTTCGGTCCTGTTTTTTTCATGTAGAAAAGATAAAGCGCTGGCTAATTTTGGAAATTATCCCAACGAAGTTGGAAAGATCATTTCATTAAAATGCGCCACTTCGGGTTGCCATAATGATAAAAGTTATAAATCCGCCGCATCCTTAAATCTCACCACGTGGGCCGATCTTTTTAAAGGAACAAACTCAGGGTCGCCCGTGATCCCATTCAGAAGTGATTTTTCATCGCTATGCTATTTCATCAATACATATCCCGAACTTGGACTCATCAACAGTCCAACAATGCCTTTAAATAAAACCGCTCTTACTAAAGAAGAAGTTACAACCATTAGAGATTGGATAGATGCCGGAGCGCCGGATATTAATGGCGAAATAAAATGGGCCGACAATGCCAACAGAAAAAAAGCTTACGTGGTTAATCAAGGATGTGATGTAGTAACCGTTTTAGATTCTGAAACGCAACTTCCTATTCGCTACATAACCGTTGGAAACAAAAAAAATATTGTGGAAGTTCCGCACATGATAAAAGTTTCGCCGGATGGAAAATACTGGTACGTTGTATTTATTGCCACTAGCCTCATTCAAAAATTTAGATGCTCTGATGATTCTTTTGTTGGCGAAACTACACTTGGACCAAGTAATGATTGGAACACTGTTACAATTTCTGATAACGGAACAAGAGGCTATTGCGTTTCGTGGACAAGCAACGGACGCATTGCCTCTGTTGATCTTGAACAAATGAAACTAATTTACAGCGTTCCGGGTTTCAATTATCCACATGGCATTGCGCTGAATGCAACTAACGATACCATGTATGTAACTGCACAAACCGGTAATTTTATTTTTAAGATCGATACGGCTTTCTCGAGTCCCGAACAAATAAGTATTGATCCTGGGTTTCTGCCTTCTTCTATAAGTAAATTAGATGCGCACGAGATCTTTCTTTCTCCCGATAAAGAATCGTTCTACATAAGCTGTCAAAAAACAAATGATCTTCGTGTGTTCAATATTGCAACCAGACAAATAACAAACATCATTCCTACCGGATATTATCCACAAGAAATAGCCATTTGTTACTCGTTAAATAAAATGTATATTTCTTCTCCTTATGATTCGGTAAGTGTGGCAGGGCAAAAAGGAACGATCACGGAAATTGATATCGCTACTCTTATAGCTAAACCACCTTTATCTGTTGGATATATGCCACACGGAATTGGTGTTGACGAAACTAAAAAACTGTTGTACGTTGCCAGTAGAAATTTATTTATTGATGGGCCTGCGCCACACCATTCATCGGTTTGTAATGGACGAAATGGCTTTTTAAATTTTATTGATCTTATAAATTTTTCTTTGCTGCCGCGAAGAATTGAAATTTCGGTTGACCCTTATAGCGTGAGTGTAAGAAATTAATTACATGTGGCCAACGCCATCCGGGATTTGGTAAAAGGTAGGGTGGCGAAATATTTTATCGTTACTTGGTTCAAAAAAACTTCCAATATCTTCGGGGCTACTAGAAACAATATTACTTGAAAGAACTACCCATAAGGCCATTCCTTCGCCACGGCGTGTATAAAGATCGCGCGCATTTTGCAATGCCATTTCTTTATCAAACGCGTGTAAATTTCCACAATGAACAAATGGTTGTCCTGCCTTTTTTTGTACAAATACTTCCCATAGTGGGCCTTGACTGTCTGCCATAACTTTTTTGTTTTTATGCTGCTGCTGATTCGTTTTGTTTGCGGCCATATTCGGCTGCTGCGGCTCGTACCCATTCGCCGTCTTTGTGCGCTTTGTTTCTGGCAACTAATCGTTCTTTATTACAAGGACCATTGCCATGAATTACATTTTTAAATTCTACCCAATTTGGTTCGCTAAAATCGTAGCCTTTTTTTGCTTCGTTCCATTTTAAACTTTTATCAGGGCAGGTTAATCCTAAATATTCAATTTGTGGGATGGTTTGATTTACAAAACGCTGACGTAATTGATCATTTGTTTCGCGTTTAATTCTCCACTTGATCGCATTGTCGCTATTAGGGCTTTCAACATCCGGCGGACCAAACATCATTAAAGTTGGATACCACCAACGATTTAATGCGTCTTGTGCCATTTCTTTTTGCTCAGGAGTTCCGAAAGATAATTTGGTCATTACCTCGTATCCTTGGCGTTGATGAAAACTTTCTTCTTTACAAATTCTTACCATCGCGCGAGCCTAAGGCCCGTAAGACGTACGTTGCAACATTACTTGATTCATAATTGCAGCGCCATCTACTAACCAACCAATAGCACCAATATCGGCCCAACTTAGCGTTGGATAATTAAAAATGGAAGAATATTTTGCTTTGCCGGTGTGCAATGCGTTAAGCATTTCATCGCGGCTAATTCCTAAAGACTCTGCAGCTGTATATAAATATAATCCGTGTCCGCCTTCATCCTGCACTTTTGCAAGCAATACTAATTTTGCGCGTAAACTTGGGGCGCGCGTGATCCAATTTCCTTCAGGCAACATTCCCACTACTTCGCTATGCGCGTGCTGAGAGATCTGACGAATTAAATGCTTACGATAATTCTCGGGCATCCAATCTTTTGGTTCTATGATATCGTTCTTGGCTAATTTGCTTTCGAACACTTCTTCAACGTTTACACTCATGTTTAGGTCGGGCTTAAATTCCGGCACAACAAATATAAGGGTTTAATGCCCTTTTTTCAAGGAGAATGGGTTAAAAATCAGTAAGAATTTGAGTGGGGAAACACTTAAATCGGTTTTTTTATTGTTTTTTGCCTATTGTTCCAAGATCAAAACCTTTTCTTTTACTCCATTTCCCAAAATAAAATATACGCCTTTGGATAATCCTGAAATCACCTTTTCGTAACTACCCGAACTTGTGATCGTAAATCTCTCGATCTCTCTTCCTGAAAAATCAATGAGTTTTAGTTCCATTTCTTTATGCCCTTTAATGTTTATTTTTTCTGAACTTGGGTTTGGATAGATCAATATTTTATTATTCTCCCCATTCTCATTCATTGCGGTTGCTACATTACAAAAATTCACCAAGTAGGTAAATGTATTTGAGCTTCCACAATTTGGATTATAAATACTCAATGAATAAACACCACTTACAGATGTACTGATAGATGATGAACTCATATTTACAATACTGCTAGTTGGCGGGCCGTTCCATGTAAAAGAATTTGATGCATATGTATTTAGTGTTGCAACGTTTGGATTTTGACAAACAGTTATCGTATTTCCGCTAACTGTTCCGTTGGAACTGACTAGTTTATCTGAACATTGAGCGTCGAATAAAATTTTTGCGTGGTGGCCTCCAGCGGTACAAGATCCAACTTCCACTTTGAGTTTTACCATTGTTCCAATATATGGCGTTAGATCATAGGTGTTCAATACCCAGTTAGGCGTCCAGATGAATTGCATACTTGTTGCGGTGTTTACTGACAGTACATTAATACAAGCTGTACTGGTTCCGTTTGAGCCATTAATTGAAATGGATCCGCAGGGAATAGCGTTACCAAGATTATCCAGAAGCATAATTTTCATATAAGCGGCCTCGCAACAATTTAGGTGCGAATGACTCAAACAAAATACATAACCATATTCTAAAAACGGATTTGCTGCAGTTACAGAAAAAGTTCTTTCTCCTCTTTCCAAACCAAAGCTCATAACATCACTTCTTAATAAGATCGCTTTATTACCTGGAAAAGGGGAGGAAGAAGTAGTTTGACAAGGAAGATATGATCCGGGTAAGGAAACAATATCAGCCACTGCGGTTACTACATTGTCAGGGGGGTAATTAAAACAGTATCCGCTTTGTGTAGAGCTTGTATATGACCCGGTAACAAGTGTCCATCCCTGAACTGCCGAATACGAACCAACTGCCGTAGATTCAAATCCCATATTATAACACGGATTAATATTCGCCGTTGGTTGAGGAGTGATGGTGGGAATAATGATCGCCTGTGACTTAAGATCAAAGCCAAAGAAAAGTGAAAACAATAAAATGATGATGTGCTTTTTCACGATCTATTTTTAATTACCACTTAATTTGAAACTATTATTTTTTTGTGAAAGCCATTTCCTGAAATAACATAGATCCCTTTTTCAAATCCACTTATTTCCTTGGTAAAATTGTTTGCGTTATCTAACGTGCCTTTGTATATCATTCTGCCCGAAATGTCGATGATCTGAAATTCAATTGGCTTACTTCCGCTGATCGTAAAGCGTCCGTTGTTAGGGTTTGGATACGCATTCAAAGCAGCTTCTATTTGTTCGCGCTCTGATAAAGAAGAGCAATTTTGAACTGTAATAGTTATTGTTTTTGTTGTTACGCATCCTGTAGAGCCGGTTGCTATAGCAGAATAAGTTGTAGTTACCGTTGGCGAAACTACTATACTCGATGTTGTTGCTCCTGTACTCCATGAATACGTGTTAACGCCAGAGCTATTATGAAATAAATTAGTTGATCCGCCATTACAAATTACAGAATTAGTAGCGCTTAATGTTGTACTTGGTGAAATTCCTAGATTAAGAAAAAATGTGAATGTGCTCGGACTGCTACATGTTGGGTTTGAAATGTTAACCGTATATACACCGATCACAGGAGTAGTGGCAAATGTATTTGAATTAGCGCTAAAGCTCCCCATTGGTCCTACCCACGTGTGTGATTGCGTTGCCAACATATTTAAAAAAGCCGTTGGCACATTACAAATATTAATTGTGTTTCCAATAACAGAATTGGTGCCATTGCTTGGGTAAACAGGAAATGCTGAACATTTTGTATCTAAAAATACTTCTTGATGATGCCCACCGTAGGCGCATGCTCCAACCTCAACTATAAGTTTTACTACTGTGTTTGTATAAGTAGATAGATCGGCGCTAACAGTCATCCAATTTGGTGTGTAAATACAATTTGTTCCATACGCCAAACTATTAGTGCCAGTTGATGTGCAAACCATAGAAGCATTAGTTGGCGCGCCAAGTGTATAGGAAGTGCAAGGAATATCATTGTTGCCATTATCAACCATTTTTATTCGTAGATATTGGTTCTCGCAACACGTTGAATGGCCGTTGTAAATTGCTCTTGTGTAATATGCATATTGAAAAAATTTATTAGAGGGGGTAACAGAAAATGAATATTCTGCTCTTTCAAAATTTGCAGCAGCATTCAAATGAAGTGAATTCATATAAAGAACCTTTGTGCCACTAAACGGTGAATTTGGAACTGCGCTTGGTGTTTGAATGGGGCCGGAAAAAATATAAGGAGTGGTTGA
>CAYYUS010000109.1:0-7354 GCA_964474925.1 uncultured Akkermansia sp.
CTTGCTTGTATAAGTAGTTTTTACGGTGATCAAATATCCAACCATAGTAATTTCTTTGTTTACATGGCCACTTAATTGTTTAGAAAGTAATTTACTCGTTACTTTTTCTTTTAAGAGTTCGAACGGTGAACATAACGAAAAACCGAGCAGCTCGATCTCATCAAATGCTTCGTCGATGGGCGATTCGTTAAGCGTTGGAAATTTCCAGGTCTTTGGTCGCAGTTCAAATAATTCTTCATTCTTTTGCTTTTGAGGTTTTATGAGGGCGTGGATCTCCCACAATAATTCCTTTTTATTTTTTCCGGTAAATCTAAAAGCACCTGTTCGCACCAGTAAACGCATTTGCTCTACAGAAATAGGAACGCGCTTTAAAAAATCATCTACATCTATAAAGGCGCCATTCCTTTGTCGTTCTTCAATTATCAATTCGTATGTATGATGTTCAACTTCATTGATCATTCCAAAACCTAAGTAAATTGTTTTGTCTTTTAAATAACAAAGTGCCCCACTATTATTCACGCATGGTAAAGCCACAGTAGCGCCATGCAAACGTGCTTCGTGTAAATACAATTCTTTTCGGTAAAAACCTCCACCATTATTTAATGTGGCCACCATATATTCGATAGGGTAATACGCTTTAATATATAAGGCCTGGTAACTTTCAACGGCATAACTGGCCGAATGTCCTTTGGAAAAAGCGAAATTGGCAAAGCTTTCTATTTGTACCCAAATATCGGTCACTACTTTTTCATCATAGCCTTTCGCAGCACAATTATTAAAGAATTTTTCTTTCACTACATGAAATTCGTTTCGCTGTTTAAATTTCCAACTCATGCCTCGTCGCAAATAATCGGCGTCGGTTAAGGTAAGATCAGCAAATAAATGCGCTACTTTGATCACATCCTCTTGGTAAACCATTACACCGTAAGTTTCTTCGAGCAGATCGTATAGCACTGGCAAAGTTTCGCGCGCTTTTTTTCGTAAATGTTCGTTTCTAAAGCGCAAAATGTATTCGCGCATCATTCCGCTTTTTGAAACACCGGGCCGAATGATGGAACTTGCAGCCACCAAACGTAAATAATCATCGGCCCTTAGCTTTGTAAGCAGCATGCGCATGGCAGGAGATTCAACATAAAAACAACCAATGGTCTTTCCTTCGCGTAATAATTCTTTAATGCGTTCATCATCTTTAAAATCGGAAACTTTATGCATGTCTAATTGCACGCCATGATTTTCTTTAACGATCTGAATAGCATCTTTTATTTTAGCTAATCCGCGCTGACTTAAAATATCAAACTTATACAAACCTATATCTTCTGCTTCCAACATACTAAACTGTGTTGTTGGATAGCCTTTTGGTGGCATACTGGTGGCGCTGTAATTTGTGATCTCTTCCTGAGAAATAATGATGCCGCTGGAATGAATGCTTAAATGACTTGGAAAACCTTTAATAAGACCACTGTATCTTAAAACCATTTTACTCATGCTATCAAGGTTTTTATACGCCGAAACATCTGTGGCTTGTAATCTATCTATTTCTCCAACGGGCAAACCAAACACTTTTCCTAACTCACGGATAACGGCATCTTTTTGAAATGTATTATACGCGCCCAATAAGGCCGTGCGTTTGCGACCATAGGTATCAAACATATAACGAGTAATATCGTCGCGATCGGTCCACGAAAAATCAATATCAAAATCAGGCGGATTGGTTCGCGCCGGATTTATGAAACGCTCAAAATACAGATCCAGATCAATAGGATCCACATCGGTGATGCGTAATAAATAGGCCACAATGCTATTGGCCCCGCTTCCTCTTCCTACATAGTAATAATCTTTATGTTGTGCATAATTTACAATATCACAGTTGATCAAAAAATACGAAGCGAAATTCATATCTTGAATGATCTGAAGTTCTTTTTCAATGCGCTTCATTACTTCGGGCGTGGGCTTAGCGTAGCGATAACTTAAATTTTGCATACACTTAGAGCGAAGTAAGTTCATATCATCAGCCACTGATGTTGTAAAGTGTTTTAAATTCTTATTGGCAAATTTTCCATAGGTAAAATCAATGGTACATGAATTTAAAATGGCGGCGGTATTTGAAATGATATGAGCGTATGAGGCATACGCAAAATATAATTCTTGGTGTGTATACAGAAGTTCATCAGCATTTGCCTGTTCATTTGCGGGCAATTTGCTTAATAAATTATTAGTATCGATAGCACGCAATAAACGATGCGCATTGTAAAATTTCTTTTCGGCAAATGTTACAGGTTGTTGCGCCACAAATTTTTTGGTGTGTTTTTGCGCGTTCATGAACGCCATGCTTTCCAGCTCTTTTACCGAAACGCCAATAAATTCGTTATCGCGAAGTGATTGTTGTTTATAATTTTTTAATGGGTAAATAATATATGCGTTGTTGAACTCGGGTGCTTTTTCTTCGAAAGGAATTGCTCCGTGCAAGTGTAACGAAAGATGATCGTTGAGTTCTTTGAAACCTTGGTTATTCATGGCAATGCCCACATAACATTGCTGCGCGCCATTTCTAAAGTCAATTCCTAAAATAGGTTTGATATGATATTCCTCTTTTGCTTTTCGAACAAGATCAAGGCAAGCGGATGTATTATTGATATCGGTTACCGCAATGCAGGAATGACCGGCTTGTTTAGCCAGCGAAAGTAATTCATCCACCGACAAAGTACCGTAACAAAAACTATAATAGGTATGGCAGTTAAGTAGCATCTGTAAGATCCTCGTAAAATTGCGCATCCGTGTTTCCATCGGCAGCGTTGCCTCGAGAAATGATCTCGTTCTTCATTCCATCCAAAGCCAATTTCCCTTTCTCCCCTCTTTGCACTCCATTAAAAGGATTAAGATCCATTATACGCATATTCATACCAACCGCTCGTGATACAGCATCTTTTCCAAAACGGTTGCGGATCTTATCCATGGCTTGCATCAGTTTTAAATGCTCGCCTGTGTCCTCAAATAAATTGTATTGGTAACTTCCTTGCACTAGGTGGCTAAATTTTATTCCTACCATACGAATAAGCATGCGCTTTTGAAATAATTTATCAAACAGCTCCTGAACTTTCTCTATCAATACATGATCGAGTGATGTGTAAGGAATACGCATTTGTTGTGTATAGGTATTAAAATCAGAATACCGAATTTTTACGGTAACGCAAGCGGTTAGTTTTTCTTGCGAGCGAAGATCGTAAGCTAATTTTTCAGTCATTCCCGCCAACAAAGCTTTCAACGCTTTTACATCAATGGTATCGCGCTCAAATGTTTGTTCGGTTGACATTGATTTTTGTTCGGAGTATGGTTCAATGGGCGAATTATCAATGCCGTTTGCTTTTCGCCAAATAGAAATTCCGTTTTGCCCGAGTACTTGCTCCATTAATTCCACGGGCATTTCTTGCAAGGTACGATTCCACATCACACCCATGCTTCGGAGTAATTGATAGGTTTTATCTCCTACCCCCGGGATCTTTTGTACGGAGAGTGGCGCTAAAAATGTTCTCTCGGTGCCAAAAGGAATTTCTTTTTGTCCGTTTGGTTTTGCCTCGCCCGTTCCAACTTTTGAAACTGTTTTGTTTGACGACATGGCAAAAGAAATTGGCAATCCTGTTTCGCGAATTATTTTTTGGCGTAATTCGGTTGCCATTTTGTAACAGCCAAAAAAACGATCCATACCACTGAGGTCGATATAAAATTCGTCAATGGATGTTTTTTCGTAAAGCGGAACATCTTCCTTGATGATGTCGGTGATGTCGTTTGAAAATTTACTGTATTGAGATGAATCGCCACGAACAATAATGGCATCCGGACAAAGTTGCCGCGCCATTTTCATGGGCATGGCCGAATGAATTCCGAATGCGCGCGCTTCATAACTGCAAGATGCAACCACACCTCTATCGCTTGAGCCTCCCACCAAAACAGGTTTACCAATAAGTTTTGGATTTTGTAAACGTTCTACCGAAACAAAAAAGGAGTCGAGATCGATATGTACAATGGAGCGGTTCATGTTTTAAAGTTAGGGAGCTTCTGAGCTAATGATTGCCAGCTTTTGTAGCAATAAACGTTAAAAAAATTATTGCTATATTGTTGTTTATCAATAAGTTAAAATAATACGCCCCTGTAACTTTAGCCTTCTTTAATCGTCTTACCTTTACATCAATGAATGTATCAGACTATAATAGTTGTGTTGACCATTACTCTGACGGGCTTTACCGTTTTATGCTGAAGAATGCAAAAGATAAAGATCTGGCGAAAGATCTGGTACAAGATACATTTGAAAAATTGTGGCGAAAATTAAATGATGTGGATGCGCAAAAAGCAAAAAGTTATTTGTTCACCACTGCTTATCACGCTTTTATTGATCATACGCGTAAACAAAAATTTAAAGGCGATTATACAGAAGTAGTAGAAGCAAATCATGGTTACACAACCAATAGCAATAATTTAAAGGAAGTGATAAACATGGCGCTTGAAAAATTACCCGAGATACAACGAAGCGTTATTATGCTGAGAGATTATGAAGGATACGATTATAACGAAATTGGAGAAATAACAGGATTAAGCGAAAGCCAAGTGAAGGTTTATATTTTTAGAGCACGCCAAACATTAAAAAATTATTTAGTAAAACTGGATACAGTACTGTGAGCAAGATCAATTTAAATAATTACGAAGCATTTATGCTTGATCATTTAGAGGGAAATCTATCTCCTCAGGATACGCTTGCATTAAAAGCATTTGCGGTATTGCATCCTGAATTGGACTTAAATTTTGATGAAGAATTAGTTTCACTAGGAAATGAAAGTATTACGTTTGGAGGAAAACAAAATTTAAAAGCAGGATTTAGCGATGCGTTAGTGATAGGTTATTTAGAAAATGTTTTAGAAGGAGAAGAAAAGAAAGAAGCCGAGAAATTAGCACAAAGCAATACCGTATTTAAACACGAGTTAGCGCTTTACAAAAAAACAATTGCTATTGCCGATGAAACTATAGTGTTTGAGAACAAAGAAAGTCTAAAACGTCGTCCAGCCATTATTTTCTTCCCTCAAAACAATTATATAAAAGTTGCGGCTGCTTTCCTGCTATTACTTGGTATTTGGTTCATGATCTCGACAGTAATTAAAGACCATACTATATTAACTCCCGAGATGGTTAACAAAACCAAGCAAGAGAAAATTATCACGCCAGAGCAAGTGGTTCCTGAAAATACTAATTCACCAGAAGTAAAAGATAATACTACTAAACTTATTGCAAAAAACACTAACAAGAAAAATGTTGTAGTAAATAAGGAGGCCAAAGGAAACGCTACAACCAGCACTATAAGTACGAATGTTACAAACGAAAAAGAAGAACCTCAACTGGCAGATCGTAACATAATTAAAGAACAACCGGAAAACAGAATTGAAACAAATACTGGTCAATTAGCAAATAACACTACTGCTTCAGAAAAAACGAGTCCGAAATATATTATTGAAGAAGGCACAGATGATGAAGTAATTGCAACCACTCAACCAAAAAGTAAATTATGGAATGCTGCCTCGGGAATATTAAAACGCTTGAATCGCAAAGGAGTTGAGAATGTGAATAGCTCTGATAATAATAATGAGATGTTCATTGGCGCATTAACTATATCAAAAGCTAACTAGTGTTAAAAATAAAATAATTTGAAGAACGCTGTAACATTTTAAAGAACACGAGCGTCATACTACAAAGAAAACAAAAATGAAAACAAAAATTTACATAGGATTATTAAGTTTATTAAGCGTAAATGTTTTTGCGCAAGACAAACAAGAAAAAACAGTGGAACCCTTTACCGGATTAACTACATCGGGTGCGGTGAATGTGAAATACAGAAATTCGGACACAAGCCAAGTGATATTAAAAGGTACAGCCGAAGATTTTGGTAAAATTGAATTTTATACGAAAGAGAATACATTGTTCATCACTTCTAAAGGCAATATTCAAGATCCATTAACCGTTTACGTGAGTGGAAATAAATTAAAAGAAGTTGATGCTGCCGGCGCGAGTTCTGTAAGGTCTTCGGATATACTAAAAGTGCCTCAATTTCATTTAAGCACATCAGGCGCAAGTAATGTGAATCTTAATTTAAATTCGGATAAAGTAGAGGTTGTAGCAACAGGTGCAAGTGATGTAAATTTAAAGGGGAATACTCGATACTTAAATGTAGTAGCGGCGGGCGCTTCTAATTTAAAAGCTTACGAACTTGTTTCGGATACATGCGAGGTAAACGCATCCGGAGCATCAAATGCAAAAGTATTTGCTTCACAAAAAATGAACATCAATGCCACAGGTGCCAGCAATGTAAAATTCAAAGGCGATCCAAAAACAGTTTCTGCCGAAGGTAGTTCAGCTTCTAAGATCATGAAGATAAATGGCGATGGAACAAAGTCGAGCACTTCGGGTGATACAAGCAAGTCGCAAACTAAGTTTAGTTGGAAAAATAAAGACATCATTATTATTGATAATGATTCCTATCACAATTATAACCCTAATAATCACAGCGATCTTACACGCAAACACTGGCAAGGTTTATGGATAGGTTTTGGTGGCTATACAAATCCTTCGGTAGGTTTTACAATGAATACGCCTTATAAATACATGGCGCTGGATTACGGACGCTCATTTAATATTCAATGGAACTTAGGTCAAAAAAATCTGAACCTTTATAAAAAATATATTCAACTCTCAACTGGAATTGGTTTACAGTTTAGCAATGTAAAGTTTGAGAACAACACCAAACTTAATGCCGATAGTTCTTTTACATCGGGATATATTGATACAAGCAATGCGTTCTCTTATCAAAAAAATCGCTTTAAACAAGGATATGTTACAGTGCCTTTGTTGCTAAACTTTAATACAAGTAAAAATCTAAGAAAGAACTTTCATGTAAGCATGGGTGTGGTTGGTAAATATTTATTGACCTCAAGAGTAAAACAAGTTCTCATGCAAAATAATAATGAGTATACATTTGTTCGCAAAGATGATTACAATATTAATCCTTTTCAATTTGATGGATACGCAAGTATTGGTTACAGAAACTTTACTGTTTTTGGTCAATACGCTTTAAACGAATTGTTTAAAAAGAATAAAGGTCCACAAGTTTATCCGTTTGCCGCTGGCATTCGCATCATTCCTTTCGAATAAAATTTCATGTCTAGAGTGCGGTTAGAGTAAAAAAGTCCTGACGATCACTGTCAGGACTTTTCTTTTAGAACTTATAGTCTTTATAATCCTTTGTGAACTCCGCATCCTCAATTTTAGGATTTACCTGTAGGAACATATAGTTATATTCTTCAAACAAACCTTTATC
>CAYYUS010000110.1:0-7288 GCA_964474925.1 uncultured Akkermansia sp.
ATGCTATCGCCAACAATAATGCTTTTTGTAAGATCGATTTGAGGAAAATCTTTCTTGGCCTGCAAAGCCATGCCAATATTGGGTTTGCGGGTTTCGTGGTTTTCGGAAGCTAAATAGGGAGAGTAATATACTTTATCAATGATGCCTTTATGATATTTTAATTCGTACAACATATTGTTGTGAATCAGTTCCAGATCTTCTTTTGTATAAACTCCTTTTCCAATGCCCTGTTGATTGGTTACAACAACAACGGTTCCAAATACCGCATTCAGTTTTTTAAAATTTGACACAACATCTTTCTCAAATTCAAATTCCATCCAATGCTTTACGTAATCGTTATCCAACTTTTTATTGATAACGCCATCACGGTCTAGGAACAAGGTCCAATCCTTAGTTATATTTAGATCCTTTAAGGTCATGTTGCGCTTTTGTGTAATCTTCAGGGATTCCAATATCTATAAAGTAGCCATCAAATTCAAAACCGTAAATGGGTAGTACGGGGATCTCTTTTTCAAAAAGATCTTTTTCGATCGAGAACTTTGTATTGGACGGTGTATGTTGTAAAAATAATTTTCTGTCTAAAATGTAAACTCCTGCATTAATCGAACCTGCTTTAGGCATGATGCTTTTTTCCTGAAATGAAGTAATACGGTTATCATTCCCAATTTCAATGCAGCCGTAGCGCGAAGCATTGTCTACTTTCCTTAACGCAAGAGAGAAAGAAGAATTTTTGAATTCGTGGTATTGTTGGAATTTATTTAGGTCAATATCAAAAAATGAATCGCCATTCAATGCCAAAGCTTCAACATCTTTACATTGTTCCATGGCTTTCCTTATTCCACCACCGGTACCAAGCGGTTCATTTTCTATAACGTAACTTAATTTCAAGCCATTGAATTGATCTTTGTAAAACGACGTTATTTTTTCGTGCAAATAACCAACCGAAAGAATGACGGTGTCAATTCCGTAATGTTTTAAATAATTTAATTGATAGGATAAAAATGGAATGCCATTTATTGGAGCCATTGGTTTGGGAACATCGTTTACAACAGTTTGTAAGCGAGTGCCAAATCCTCCGGCAAGTATAATGGCGGTTTTTATCTCCATTTTATTTTTTAGGAAACAAATTCATTTCCACTACTTCGCAAATGGTATGCCCTAATAACATATGGCATTCTTGAATGCGTGGTGTATCGGTGCTTGGAATATTTATTAAAATATCGCTAAAAGGTTTCATTTTTCCACCTGTTTCTCCTGTAAAACCAATCGTTATCACTCCCATATTGCGCGCGTCTTCAAATGCTTTTACAACGTTGGCGCTATTGCCGCTGGTGCTTAATCCTATCAGTATATCTCCTTTTACGCACATAGCTTTTACTAATCGGCTATAAATTACATCGTAACTATAATCGTTGGCCACTGCCGTTGTGTAACTTGTATTTACGTGCAATGCTTCCGAAAATAAAGGGGGACGATCATAATAAAAGCGTCCGCTTAACTCCGCAGCCAAATGTTGCGCATCGGCAGCACTACCGCCATTACCACACCATAAAACTTTATTTTTGTTTTTATAAGCAGCACTAATTTTAGCAATGGCTTCGTTAACAGAATTTAAAATTGCTTTATCATTCATTACTGTTGTTTTAAGAGTAATGGATGATTGTATTTTTGTTTGAATAAATGGAATCATGCGTTAAAGGTATTAGTTTTTTGGTGAAGCATCGTATTTATCAATAATAGCGCGAACTAATTTATGGCGGATCACATCGGTGTTGTCAAGTTCTATCACGTCGATGCCTTCAACATTTTTTAGAATGCGAACTGCCTGAAATAATCCGCTGGGTTGTTTTGTTGGAAGATCAACCTGACTTGGATCGCCGGTAACAATAAATTTGGCACTGGCTCCCATCCGAGTTAAAAACATTTTCATCTGACCTTCGGTTGTGTTTTGGGCTTCGTCCAATATCACAAAGGCATTATCTAAAGTTCTTCCGCGCATGAACGCTAAAGGCGCAATTTGTATGGTGCGATTTTCGATATATTGCTCCAATTTATCTTGTGGGATCATTTCAAATAAAGCGTCGTACAATGGTTGCATGTATGGATCCAATTTCTCTTTCAAGTCTCCGGGTAAAAAACCTAAATTCTCTCCGGCTTCTACGGCAGGACGAGTTAAAATAATGCGTTTTACTTCTTTATTCTTTAATGCTCTTACAGCCAAAGCAACAGCGGTATAGGTTTTTCCTGTTCCGGCCGGACCAACTGCAAAAAGCATGTCGTTCTTTAAAATAGAACGCATCATTCGTCGTTGATTATCTGTTTTGGCTTTTACAACCAAACCATTATTCCCAAATAAAATAATGTCGTTATTTAGCGCATCTTCCTTGGCTTCAATGATGTTATCTCCTGTTTGTCCCAATAAACGCTCAATGGCGTTATCAGTTAAAACACCGCTTTTGTGATAATAATCCACCATAAGCTCCATTTTCTTCTCAAATCGTGCTATTTCTGTTTCATCGCCAAGAACTTTCAACGAATAACCTCGTGCAATGAGTTTAAGTTTAGGAAAATATTTTTTTATGATGTTTAGTTTTACGTCGTTCACGCCGTAGATCTCAACAGGGTCAATTGCATCCAGTGTAATTAATTTCTCTCCCAATGTGTGTTTTGTTTATAAAGCTGTTAATCAAATTCAATTTTAAAAAAAACTTAGCCAAGAATAATATTTATTTTTGAACATTGGCTATTGTAACACTAACAACAGATCTGGGTTATCGCGATCCTTACCTCGGTATCGTGAAGGCAAATCTGTATGCCAAAATTAAGGATATTACTTTGGTTGACCTAGCTTGCGACGTTCGTAATAACGCTATTTCCGACGCGGCTTTCATTTTAAAACATTCTTTAACGTATTTCCCGAAGGATACCATTCATTTGGTAGCCGTGAAGCTTATTGTGAACAACAGTCAGCTTAATCAAAACAATAAGGGAATTGATAATACACGGTATTTACTCACTAAGTACAAAGACCAATATCTTATTTGTTTGGATAATGGTTTGATCTCGTTAATTGATGAAGCATTTAGTGAGCCTGTGTATCAAATTTATTTTGATAATAAAGAGCAACATCAATTCTTTATGAAAGATGTATTTGTAGATATTGCAGCTCATCTTGCACAAAAAAAACCGATCAAGGATATTGCGGCGGTAACCGATGATTATTATAAAGCATTTCAATTTAATAGTTACAAGAACGAAGATCAATTGCGCGGAAAGAATATTTATACAGACGATTACGGAAATGTGATCACTAATGTTACCCGCGAAGATTTTGAGAAGGCAAAAGGCAAACGTAATTTTTCTATTATTTTACCCGGCGCCGTGATCGAAAAAATAAGTGATACTTACGACGATGTAAAATTTGGAGAAGTGTTGGCAATGTTTAATTCATTCGGATTATTAGAGATCGCCATTAACGGAAAAAGCGCCTACCAAATGTTGCATCCAAGGCAAATAGGAAAAGAATTTGATTTTAATTTATTAATAGAATTCGAATGATAAAGCGAATTGTAAAAATGAGTTTTGCGCCTGAGAAGGTAAATGATTTTTTAGCGGTGTATAAAGCTAATTGGAATTTGATCCGTGGCTTTGAGGGATGTAATCACGTGGAATTGTTGCAAGGAGAAAATGACACAAATATTTTTTTTACATACAGCCATTGGGATTCAGAAGCCCATTTAAATACATACCGCGATTCAGAATTATTCAATTCGGTTTGGAGTCGCACCAAGGTTCTTTTTAATGATAAGCCACAGGCTTGGACGGTGAAGGAAGTGAAGTTCTAATGCTCCAATATCTCCAATTCAACCCTTCTATTCTTGGCTAATGTAGCTTCATCCATTCCGGCAATAATTGGTTTTGTGTTTCCGTAACCTACCGCATTGATCCGAGCTTCACTAATACCTTTTTCAACAAAATAATTCTTCACCGAATTTGCCCTGTTTTGAGAGAGATTCATATTCCACTCCGGTTTTGAATTGTTCTTGCTGGTATGTCCAGATACTTCTATTTTTAAATTACGATTCAATTTCAAAACTTCAACGATCTTGTCTAACTCTTCGTGCGACTCAGGTAAAATGTCGGCTGTGTTAGCTTTAAAAAATAAATTATTCAATACCAATTTTTCTCCTTTTTTAATTGGCGTTAGGTAAAGGTCTATTTCTTTTTCTGCGTATGTTTTTAAATTCACAAGATCAATATTTTCATGAACGGCCAAAAAATGTTGTTTATTAGCGGTGAAAGAATATTTTTTTCCTCTCGGTAAGGCCAACATAAATTCTCCGGTTTTAGGATCGGAATTTAAATGACCCAAAATAGTTTTTGAACCCAATTCGCTATAACTAATATTGGCCTGCATATGTTCTTTTGTTTCCGAATTAAATACTTTGCCTTTTACTAAAACAATCGGGTCGGGCCTTGCTGATTCAGGCTGTTTGATGGTATAGACATTATTATTCGTGCCATCTTCTTGAACTAAATACGCAGTTTTACCCGATGCAGGAATGGTATAATAGGCATCCCATTTTTTCGAATTTATTTTAGGACCTAAATTTTTTGGTTTGGTCCAATTCGTCCAGGTTTCGTCTAAGCGTTTTGTCATAAAAATATCATTCCCTCCATATCCTGAATGCCCCGCGCTTGAAAAATACATAGTGGCACCGTCGGAACCAATAAACGGACTGGTTTCATTCGCAAATGTATTTACAGTACTGCCAATATTTTTAGGTTCGCTCCAAGTGCTATCTGAATGTAAAAACGAAACATAAATATCTTTAAAGCCTTGTGTTTCGTCGCGCTGAGCGGTTAACAACATTACTTTTCCATTGGGCGATAAGCAGATCTCGTTATAATTACTTTTATTGTAGTAATTCTTTATCACCACTTCTTTGGGCATCGACCAGCCGTGCGAATTACGGTGAGTGATAGAATAACCGGGAGATTTGTATTCGCCCAAGCTATTATAATGATTTCCAACTATCAAACTATTATTATCAGGACTTACATATTGCACAAAGTTGTTGGTTTTATTATTCAAAGGCTTTCCAATATTTTTCATTACTCCCCAAGTGCTGTCTTTCGGATTAAAATTAGAATACCAAATATCATCGTCGTAGGAAGTATTCTCGTAATACGACGCTTTTTTTCGCGCAACATAAAGCGTTCTTTCATCATAAGAGATCACAGGGCATAATTCATCATCTTCCGAATTAATGGAAGGACCAAGTTTTACTTTTTGACCAAAGGTGTTGCAATTGTCTATCAAATTTATTTTATCGGTTTGTTTTTGGTTAATGATATAATAGTCGGATGCAACGGTTATAGGCCCCGCAACCAAGTAGCCATGTACTAATCCATAAAATGGCAAAGCTGCATGCGTGTACGTAAGAGCGCCATTTACATAAAAATTATAAACGCTTTTTTCGCTTTTAAGTTCTACCACATTTGTTTTTTTATTTTGAAGAATATTGGGCGAGCTTGTCCATTCTTTTATTTCTACATACTTATCTTTTTCGTATTTAAAAAAAGTGTACATACCGTTATCGCTGATCTTAAAAACGTAAGCATTATCAATACCGGTTGCGCCCCATAAAATTCCAAAACTGCGATCGTTACTTCCGCTTTCTAATTTAAATGATGTTTTAATGCTAAAGGGTTTTTGCCAATTGATATCGGCCCAATCGGAAATAAAAATAGATCCGTCTTTTGTGTACGATAATTCTAAATTACCATTTACCTGTTTTGTTTTAAATGTACCATCATCCCACTTAAATCGTATAAAGGGTTCGTTGGCATTGAACTGGCAATTAAAACCGTAATCGGTGCCAAGTTGGCCGAAGGAGTTAAAGCCTATTAAAAGAGATGCAAGGGTAAGTAATTTTTTCATGGGAGAATATTGAACCATGAATTTAGAGAATTAGTTTGTGTTTGGCAAAACTACATTTTATTAATGCTTTTTAATGTCATTTTCTTTCTTTTTAAATCGAACAACGTATCTGAAACCAAGTGTGCAATAGCTAGAATCTTGACCTACGAATGTTTTTTTAAGGTCACCTGTGATCCAGTCTGATTCATTATACCAATTAGTACCCCTCACCAATTTATTAACATGTGGGTATTTACTTGTTGTATCAGTAAACTTAGCTTTTAAAGCATCAAAACTGTAAGCGGAATCAGTAAATTGCTGATAAACTTTGTAGGATTCTTCAATATTTCCTGTAAAAGGAAAGGTTATGGAAGTATGCGTAAGATCATTGAAGTAGTGTGGGTCTTTTGACATTAACGATCTTGCTCCTTTATATTTAATAAGATCTTCATGCATCCACTCTGAAACATTACCATTTAGGAATGGAATGGTGTGTTGTGATAAGCATTCGTAATGGGCGAGCATAATTGCGTTATTTATTTTTGGCCTCACTGTGCTATGAGTCAGAAGCACGCCGTTTTTCGATATCTCTGCTTTTTTCTTGAATTTTTGACTTAACATATCACCGAAATTAATATTATTGTATGATCTGTTAGTTTCAAAATGTGTAATGGAGGAATTGGATACTAGAAGATCAAGATTGTAACATTCCGCCAGAACATTAAGTTCCCTTTTTCGTTTGTAATTGTAAAAATTCTCGTTTATCTTTTTTGTGATCTCGATCATATTCAATTCTACTTCGTTAGGAAGGTCGTATTCAATGATCAAAGGAATTCCTTTCTTATCAAGTTCTCTTTGAAGTTTCTGTGTCTTCCAAAAGAGAAAAGCTTTGGCTTGTAAATGACTTAATCCAACCACAGGATGTTTATCATATGCCGGATGCCAAAAATAAAAATTTGTGAGTGGTTCTAGGCAAAGAGGATTTTGATTCGGATCTTTAAAAAGCGAGTGAATCCAAGCAAGTGTGTCTGGATAAATATTTATGGTATACCAAAGTGTATCAGAAACTAGCTCAAAACTATAATTTAGCTTTCGCGTATCTATTTCCTGCCTATTATAAAACCTTTCCCCTTCAGGCAGATATAAAGGTTGAAGACTGGATCTTATCTCATCGTTATTCGAATTATAAGGAATCGGTTTATCCCACTTTAATCTCATTTTATCTCCGGTTCCAAAATCGGAAGCATTATCAAGACTAGAGGACGCAAGCAAGAGGCGAGCAATTGAGTCTCTCACATAATAAACAAATTCTCTATACTCTCCATTAGTTACTTCTGCATCGCGCAAATAAAAAGGCTGATAAAT
>CAYYUS010000111.1:0-7285 GCA_964474925.1 uncultured Akkermansia sp.
ATCCAAACTTGGTCGGTAGGTTTCGTTGCTCCCAACCATTCCAAAGAACCAGTTGTGCGTTAATTCGTGAATAAATAAACCTCTGTATCCCGGATCCCATCCACCGTTGAGCGTGATCATTGGATATTCCATTCCATCCTGCGCATCGGCACTGATCATTTTTGGATAATGGTACGGACCAATATTATAACTATTTACTTCAATGATCTTGGTAAGATATTGCGTTGCATTATACCAACCGGCAGCGTGCGGCTCTTGAACTAAAGCAATACAACGAATGCCATCTATTTTTGATTCTCCAATACGGTAATTAGGATCACAGGTATAAGCAACATCATGCACATTGATGGCACTGAACTTCCATGTTTTTTTGGTACCGTCTTTTTTAATGATGGTAGAAGGTGGAGAATTAAATGGTTTTTTGAGGAAATTGGAAATATCTAATTTTTTACGAAGTGTATCAGGCAACATTTCGCTTTCGTTGGTCATAACACCTGTACCATCGCAGATATAATTGTTTGGAAGTGAAAGTTCAACATGATACGAACCAAAATCACCATAGAACTCATGATCCATATGTTGATGCGTATCCCAAGCCATTTTGTGATCAAAAACAGAAATACGAGGATACCAATGCACAATGTCGTATTGTTTGCTTCCAAACGAATTGAACATTTTCATGCGATTACGAATGGCTTCTTTATCAAAGTACGTTTTGAATTTGATATTGAGTGTAACCGATTCGCCCGATTTAACCGGTTTTGGCAACCAAACTTTTAAAACGGTATTATCTAATTCGGTTTTTAGTTCAACACCATTCACCATCATCGATTCAACCTGAGTTCCTAAATTCTTTTCGCGGTATTTACCGTATTTTAATTTGTAGTCGTTGTTCTTATAAAGATCGGACAGGTAAGAATCTTTGTTTTGTGCATTACTATATAAATGGAAATACACAAACGAAAGATCATAAGGCGAATTATTCCAATAGGTAAGTTCTTCTTTAGCACTAATAATGTCTGTGCTATCATTCAAGTCGGCAATGATATTATAATGCACGTCTTGTTGCCAGTAACCCTCGTAAGGTTTTCTGTTTTTCCAATAGAGTGGGTTGGTTACCGAGCGGTAATCCAAATACTCGGTTTGCGCGGTAAAAATGAGGGGAACAAAGAAAAGTAATATAAGGTGCTTTATACGCATATTCTATTGGAATTAATGAGTAAATATGGGTAAAAAAAATGAGGAAAAAAAAGGAAATGAGTGAATGTTTTGCGCTGTAAAGTCCCGTAGGGACGGCATATAGGTAGAACCAATAATTCCATAATAAAAAAGCCCCGTAGGGGCGACATAATGGTGTTTGTTTATTGTTCCGCTAGCGGATTTTTTTATCAACGATGCGCTGAACCGAGATGTCACCCCTAACGCTTGCGCTAAAGCTTCAGCGATGGCGCAAAGGGGTTTCATTTTCTCTTTTTATTCTTTTACCAATATTACGTCCCTACGGGACTTGTGAAAACCTTCTGCCATCTTGCCAACACAAACAGTTTAAACACCATTTTTACATGGCCCATCTTGTTTTGATCAAAACGTTTTTTTATTTCAGCAACATCAATAAAATCAAAACCGGCCTGCTCAATATCAGCAAACATTTTTGGCAGCAATTCAATTACCCAAGCTTTCATGGGTGTTTCAAAACCAACTTTATCGGTGCGTTCGTAAATTTCTTTTGGAAGAACATCTTTTGCGGCTTCGCGTAAAAAATATTTTGATGTCCCATTGTGAATTTTTCTTTTCCCGTTAAAGCTGAACATCAAGTTGATCAAATTCACATCATCGCTAAATGGTGTGCGACTTTCTACGCTATGCCACATACCGCAACGATCTTCGCAACGCAAAAATGATTTCAAACGTTTATAACCCATGTCGGCTATTAATTGTTTATTCACGTTTGTTTCAAATGAATTTGAGTTTTTAATAGGGTAGAGGTCAACAAATTCTGGTTTGAGTAATTTAAAATGATCTTGTGTTATGCCCGGAAAATATTGCTTTGTTTTTTGTTTAGATAAAAATACAAAAGGGGCTTTTATGGTTTTACCCGATGCAGATACAGCGCGCGACCAGCATAAAGGACCGTTTTCCCTTAGGGTTTGATCCCATTTGCTAATATAGTGATGATGATAGCCCGCAAATAATTCATCGGCTCCCTGTCCGTCGAGCACAACTTTTATTCCGTTCTCTTTTGCCAACCGCATCACTCTAAATTGTGCATAGGTACTTGTATCCCAAATGGGCGCGTCTAAAGCATAAACAAGATCATCAATATCTTTTTCAAATTCAGAAACTGTAGGTTCTGTTTTTGAATGTTTAGCGTTAATGTTCTTACTTACAAGATCAGCGTATTTCTCTTCGTTAACAGCACCGTTCTTAAATACCGATGTGAAACAATGAATAGGCGTTTTTACATTCTGCGCCATTATTCCGGCAATTACACTGCTATCAACCCCTCCGCTTAAACAAGTACCAACTTCAACATCGCTGCGCATGCGTAATTGAACGCTTTTAAAAAGTTCTTTTTTTACAATATCAATTAATTCGGCATCACTTAGCTTTTGATTCGTATCCGTTTCAATTTTTTTACGTTCAAAATAGAAAGAGAATTTTACTGAATGATCTTTTGCATCGAACACAACATTTTGCCCGGGCCATAATTCGTTAATGCCTTCAAAAAAGTTGGAGGTACAATTCTCTAATTCTTCATCTATCAGATAACTATGTAAGGCACGTTTGTTGAACTTTGCTTTTATCAAGCCACTTTTTATAAAGGCTTTTTGCTCGCTGGCAAATGCAAAAAAGTTTGGGTTATGAATATAGTAGAATGGTTTTACGCCAAGTCTATCGCGTGAAGCAAAAAATGTATTTGAGCGCTTATCGTAAATACAAAAAGCCCACATGCCATTAAAATGTGTAACACAATCTTGTCCCCACTGTTTGTAAGCATTAAGGATCACTTCTGTATCCGACTCAGAAACAAATTTATGGCCAAGTGTATTTAATTCCTCTTTTAACTCTTTGTAATTGTAAATTTCTCCATTGTAAGTGATCCAAATGTTTTGATCTACATCACACATAGGCTGGTGACCGGTATCATTGAGATCAATAATAGCTAAACGCCTGTGTGCAAACGCGGCGAAACAAGTTATAGGTTCTTTGTAGTCTTCTTTTGGAATGTATGTAGCAGAACTGTTTTTGAATTTTTCGCTTTCGGAAGTTTTATATGGCGTAATTTTATTTTCAGAGATCGCTAACAATCCTTCACCATCCGGACCGCGATGTTTTATAGCCCTGCTCATGTTCAGCGCAACTTCTGTGGCGCTTTGGTGATATTGTTTTACGATGATGCCTGCAATTCCACACATTACTTAACCCACATAAAAATTTTGTTATTATTCATATAACGATCAAAATCTTTATCGAGCATGATCACGCAAAAATCAATAAAAGGTAAAATGCCTAATACACCGCCAAATGTTCCAATATAAACAATGGGCACATGAGGCGCTGTTCCTAAATAAATTCGGTGCAAGCCTACAATTCCAAACGGAAAAGGAAAAGCCAAAATAGCTGCCATTACCTTTTTATTTTTTTTACGTTGCTTTTTTACGAGTTGTAAGATCGGGTTTGGTCTATTATCAAACGAAGCTTCATTAAATTCAGTTTGGTTGAATTCGCACGAATCAATAACAACACCTGAACTATCAATAAAATAAACAGCTTGTGAGGCTTTGGCTTTTTGAGAAAGTCCTAAGAACAAAAATAAGAATATGAGAAAGCTATAACGCATTTATGCATTAAACGAACTTTTGCCCCCATTTATTATGCCTACCACTTTTCCTTGTAAGGTTTTGTTTAGGAAAGGACTGTTCTTTGACCGAGAATGATTGTTTTTATCACTCAGTGTTGAAGATTGTTTGATGCTGAAGATCGTAAGGTTTGCATCAGCATCTTCTTTAATGGCTCTTGGTTCCATTCCAAGTATGGCTCGGGGCTTATTGCTTAATGCCTCTACAGCTTCTTCTAATCCATGATTTTTAAATGCTTCGGCTACACAGTTAAATGTGGTTTGCAAATTGATGATCCCAAAATCTGCCAGGTCAAATTCTAATTCTTTGCTTTCTACATCTTGTGGATTATGATCGCTCACAATAACATCTATAGTTCCGTTCTCAACCGCTTTGCGTAAAGCTTCCACATCTTTTTTGGTGCGCAATGGTGGATCGAGTTTATAATTCGAATCAAAGTCGTTCAGCATCGAGTCGTCGTACATTAAATTAATGGCCGCAACTCCTGCAGTTACATTCATCCCTTTAGCTTTTGCTTTTTTAATGATGTCTACACTTCCCGCGGTGCTAATGGTTGGGATATGTACTTTTCCTCCTGCGTATTCCAGTAAGCCAATATTTCTTTCCAGCATTAATTCTTCTGCTATGGCCGGCATTCCTTTTAAGCCGAGGCTTGTAGAAGTTGCGCCTTCGTTCATTTGTCCGCCGTGCGAAATATGTTGATCGTTGCAGTGCGCTATGATGAATGAATCGATATTGTTGGCGTATTGTACCGCTCTAATAAATAATCCGGAGTGTGTGATGGGATGTTTGTGATCGCTGAAAGCTAAAGCGCCTGCGGTTTTCATATCAAACATTTCCGCTAATTCTTTTCCTTCGGTTTTTACGGTGATAGAACCAATGGGAACTACATCTACCAACTTATCTGTTTTGTTGAGGATGTATTCTACTGTTGATTTGTTATTGATGGAGCATTGATCGTATCCGTGCACGCACACGCTTGTAAATCCTCCGGCTGCTGCAGCTTTTAATCCGCTCTCGATTATGTTCTAGAACAGGATCGCAAAAAACGGATTGCATGTCCATCCAACCATTCGATACAAAAAGTTCGTCGCCTTCAATTACTTTACAATTCGCTTTCGGACTAATACTTTTTTTGATCTCGGTGATCTTTCCACCGTCGATCAAAATGTCAACTTTTTTTCCGGCAAATTCGCTGTTCTTATCTAGTACCGTTGCTTGTTTTATAAGGATGGCCATATCGTAATTATTTTAAAAAACGTATCAAACAAATTTCTATTGCAATAAAAAGTAGGGAAAATAAAAGGCACCATTTCCAAAGTTTTGTTCCGTTGGCCTCTAACTGGATGGCTTTGGCTACACTTGAGGTGTTCTTATGGTCAATCAAACTATAGTTCTTCAAACTGTTTTTTGATATGATGTCTTTTAACTCCTCTAAGGTACTAAAAATTAAGTTAGATTCTAAACGATCGTAATTAAAAGCCAGATTTTGCTTCACCGAACCCTGCCAAACCACGTCGTAGAAGCCCGCCAGGGCCAATTGTTTATCTACAAAAAGGTTCATGTAATTGTTAATTACCCTCATTTCGGGGATCATATCCATTTTAGAGCCATGGCCTACAATGTGAGGAGGAGCCTCGCTTGTAAGGCCTTCCGAGCGCAAACGGATGGTGCTGCCGGTGTTCAATTTATAAAAAAGCGGTTGTGGCCTTAAGCTTGTAACAGCCATTCGAATAAAAGTGGGAACAAAAAGCGCGTGTTTGCAAAAATTACTTTGTTTTTCGCTTAAAGAGGAGCTAAAAAGATACACGGAAGCGTTTTGAGTATTTACTTTCGTTAAAAAAGGATCTCCGTTTTGAATGCTGTAAATTATTTGTCCGCCACTTTTTGCTTGCACATAATGTTGCAACGAAAGCGGCAAATTTAATTGTGGATCAATTTTTTCAAACACCCCTTCAAAAAAAGGATCGTTCTTATCGGGCTTATTTAATTTGAGCGCGTGCGTATCTAAAGATGAAATGGCGGGTAAACCTAAAGCTGAATAAAAAGGCGCATACAGTTCTGTATTTAATTTTGAAGAAGGAATAACAACAATATTTCCACCCTTTTGTGTGAACTTGGTAAGTTCGCTTATCAATCCGTTAGAAGGTTCGTTTATCTCGTTCAATACAATGAGATCGGCATTTTTAAACTTCGAATAGTCAATAGCGTTCTCTGATAGTTGCACATAATTAAATAAACTATCTGCGGCAAATAGCGAATTAAAGAACGGAAGCGTAGTGGACTCTTTTCCATTTACAAAAACAGTATTAATGGTAAGTTTTGAATTGAACGTAAAAAATAATTCATCATCAAAGGTGATTGGGTAGTCGTCCAGCTTTACCGAAGCATAATTTAAACCTTCATTTTTTATGGTGAAACTTATGGCTAATTCTGTTTTGGAATTTGCTTCTACAATAAACGAACCAATGGAAGTTTGATTTCCGTTTACCATTAATCTTACCGTTCCGGCATCAATTGTTTTTTGCGACTTATTTTGAATGAGCACATTTAATTTTTGTAAGAAACCTTTTTGTTGAATGGGCGATTCAAACCAGCAGCTGTCGATATATAAATTGTTTGTTTCATTAGCTTCTAAAGGAACAATAGTTATTTGATTAGTGCTATCGTTCTTTATCTCTTCTAAATTGAACGAGCTTTTTTGTGCATCGGTTAATGCATAAATAAATTGTGAGCGCTTATTCTCTAGTCCCAAAAATTCAGTCTGGCGTTTATGTACATCCGAAAAGGATCTTACCACCGGAGATATTTTAATGTCGTTGAGTTCGTTCAACATATCTTCTTTAGTATAGTAGCGCTGGTGTTTTCCTTCAAAATCATTTGTTAGTAGATGAAAGCGATCTTTGCTGCCGTAGGAGCCTACAATTTCTTTGGCGGTTCTTCGTGCGCTTTCAAATAGCTGTCCTTGTTTATTCACTTCCTCCATGCTAAATGAATTATCAAGGTAAATGCTGATGCTTTTTTGATTCACATTTACAACCGCATTATTTTTATTAACGAATACCGGTTGTGCAAATGCAAACACTAAAAGAGTGATGCATAAAATACGCGAAAGCAAAATGAGTAATTCTTTTAAACGCGATTTAGATTGGCTCTCGAGTTGTAACTCCTTTAAAAAATGAACATTGGTGAAATAAACTTTTTTGTATCTCCTAAAATTAAAAAGATGAATGATGATGGGAATGCTTATGGCCGTTAAGGCCCATAAAAAAAGGGGGTACACAAACATCATAGCCTTTAAAATTACGCAAAGGGTGGCATTAAGCAAGGTGCGTTTGTCCTTTTTTTAAGGCAGTTTTTCACAATAAAATAGAAACTGTCATTTTACTTGAAAGAATTCCTCCAGCTCCGCTGCCACCATTTTT
>CAYYUS010000112.1:0-7283 GCA_964474925.1 uncultured Akkermansia sp.
CGGCTGATGTACCTACCCATATTTTTCCGTCAAGATCCTCAACAATAGAGTAAATGGAATTGGAGCCAAGGTTGCCACTACCAACATTTTTATTAAGAACTTTATAGGATTGAACCGAATAATTTGAGGTTGACTTATTAAATTTTGCAACAGTTAAACCTTGATCGCGTTCGTGAAGTATCCAAACTTGTCCGTTTTGATCACAAAGTACTTTTCTAACAAAGCGTGCCGCGCCATCAAAAGAAAAATTTTGAAATGTACCGTTGGTCTTTTTTACACTCAGGTATTTGGTAACATCACTTACTGCAAACCAAAGATTTCCTGCCTCATCCATATCTTTACCACTTGTTCTCCACCAATTAGGCAAAATGGCTTCCATGGCACCACCCGTGTTATTTCCATTGTACACTTTTATCACTTCATTATTCTTGTATTCGATCAAGCCATGTATCCAGCTCGACACCCACATTCTGCTTGGATCTTTTTTATCGAAGAATACGTGACACTGGTCAACTAGCGAATCAACGGCTTGTCCTTCTTTTCTTAAGTAAGTCCAATCTCCATTTTGATTCACATTCACACCTTCTCTAGATCCATAAGCTCCGCCACCCGATCCAATTAAAATAGCAGTTGTGGCAACTTTACCATCACGAATATCAATATTAGCAATGTTGCTTCTATTAAGGCCATTAGTTTTAATGAATGTTGGTTTATAGAACGGATTGCTTCCACCAGTTTTTATGATGCCATAACCAAGATCGGCTATCCAGTAGGCTGGGCCTATGGTAACCGCATCGGCAGGATATGCAAGATAATTTTCGTAACCTGTAATGAAAGCTGTAGTTTGCCAACTAGTATTTAAGAATACATTTCCAAAGTGATTTATAATGTATAATTGATCTCCAAGTGACTTTATCATTTTTATATTATAAGGAAGGCCCATATGTGGGAATTTTACCCACGCATTATTACCATCAAAACTAAATATCGTATCTTTTAAATTGATGCCACTTTCTTTGAATGGAGAATACGAGGCGAGCACTGTATTATTGAAAAGAACAACATTTGAATAATAGCCCGAAGGAATGCCATTGGTGATGAGTTTCCAATTTTGATAATTATTGGGTAGTTGTGTTTTGCTGCATTTGTATAAACCTAAGGGTGTGGCTGCATAGTAAAGTGAGTCTGTTACTGCAAATTGAAACACTTCCAAATTTGTGCCGTTTGGGCCAATGATGTAGGTGTCTTTTATCTCTAGTTTTTCGGTGTCGAAAAGAGCAATACCAAAGCCGCAGGATAAATAAGCCATTTTCCCTTCAAAGAGGATCTCGTTCACGTTTTTCTTACCGCTAAAATTCTTTCTAAAAAGATCGGGATAATTTGAAATGGAGTTATCGGATTTTATGATGTCAATATTTGAATTTTCGTAAACAACTACTAAGCGATTGTTGTTAGGATTGTTTCGAATGAATTTTATTCCAACATCACTTAAGCCCTGGATCTTGTTTATTTTTTCAATGCTGTTATCACTCTCATCATAAACAAATATGCTGGAGTAATTGCAACTATATATCTTTCCGTTAAAATGGGCTATAGAAACAGCGCTATTGAGGCCTACATGATCTTCCCATGTGCCTATTCTTGATTGAGAATAAGAGTTCTGAGAAAGAACCAAAATGGCAACAAAAAATACAAGACCTCTAAGCATGTTCAAATAACGATAAATTTACAATATTATTGCCTAATTGGGTTTAAAAAAAAGGCTTTTATCGTGGTAAAAAGGCAAAAACTAAGGGTAAGATCGATTCTTGCGGTGCATGTGGAAATTTTCAAATTTATTATGTGAAATCTTACTAATAAATCAATAATTTAGTGCAGATGGAATTAAAAGAACAGCTCATAAATGATACCTCACATTTACCTTTAATAGTTTATTATAGGGGAAATTATGAGGATATTTCAACGGAGACCCTTATAAACATCATTGAATCGAATGAGAAATTGGCGAATAGAAAAAGCCAACTGCGAAAAGTGATGTTCTTGTCAGTAGAAGCCATTCAAAACATCCAAAGATATAGTGCACATAGTGCTAGCTCTTCTGATCTTTTCCTTTTATTCTTTGATGGTGATTCTTACCAGGTTGTAACGCAAAATCTCATACATAATAAAAATAGCCAAGATCTAAAGGGTAAACTCGATGCCTTGATTTCAAAAGATCAGGCAGAATTGGATGAATTGTATTTTAAAAGAATGGAGTCGGGCGAAGTGACCGAAAAAGGCGCCGGATTAGGGTTAATTGAGATCACTCGTAAGTCCAACAAGTCTATTCGTTACGATATAAAAAAAGTAGATGAGGAATACTCTCTTTTTAATTTGTACTTTGCTTTACCAATTAAAGTAGCAGAGGAATCGGTCTTTGATTTTTCTAATGCTATGAGTGTTCAAGCAAAATTAGATGAACTCTCAACAGGAAGCGAAAGTTGTTTTTATTATGGTGGAGATTTTTCCAATAGTTTTATTTCTTCATTACTAGGCTTGCTGGTTTCGAAAAAAGCAGAGAAAAAAAGCAATGACAATAAAAAAGTTCATCATATTTTGATCGAACTTACACAAAATATAAAAAGACACGCCCAGTTCAATAACGAGAGTGCGCGTGGTAGGATTTTCATTGAATGGAAAGACCAACACATTGAAGTAAGTACCTTTAATAATTCTCTCATTGATAACGCTAAAGAATTACAAAAAAAAGTTGTAGATTTAAACGGTGCAAATAAAGAGCAGCTTTTGCAAAAAAGCAAAGAGCTATTGGCTGACCTGGAAAGCACGAATGGCCTAGGATTGATAGACGTTGCCAATTTGATCTTTCCAAATAAGATGAATGTGAGTATTTTAAATCAGAAGGACGATCAGGCAGGATTATTTTTTAGTATTAAAATAAATAATGAGTAGCGAAACTTTATACATAGAAGCACAAGAGGATACCCCCATGGTAAAACATGAAATGGAAGGGGGTTCAAATGTGATCACAATTGCCGGAGTGTCTATGCCCGAGAACACCTTAGATTTTTATGTACCATTGTTGCGGCAGATCGATCAGATCTGTTCGGGAACTAAAAAAAATAAATTGATATTTCATTTGGAGTACATGAATTCTATGTCGAACAAACAGGTTCTCAAATTGATAAGTTCAACTTTTAAAAATGATCCCGAATTAAAAGTGACATGGAAGTATTCAAATGGCGACGAGTTAATAAAAATGAAGGGAGAAGAAATGAGATCTATTTTGGACGGCATTGATTTTTCTATAGAAGAAGCAATTACGCTCTAAATCCAATTACCAGCACGTCGTCGGTGTGTTCTCTCTCGCCTTTCCACTTTTCAAACTCTTCACGCAAATCTTTATCAGCTAAAGTAAGTTCCGGTTTTGCAGAAACTCTGCTCAATAAAGCTTCAAATCTCCGAAGATTATATTTTTCAGGTTTCAAACTATCACCTTTAAATTGATCGCAGTAGCCATCACTCATTAAATAGAAACAATCGTTTGTTTTGTAGTCGATGATCACATCTTCATATTTTGGTTGCAGATCATTTTTTATAGGGCGATGAATAACCGGCAAGTAATTTAATATTTCGCCATTGGAGTATTTATAAATACCATTTCCATTTGAAGCAAACGCCGCTTTTTTATCTCGCTCTTTAAAACACATCACTGTAAGTTCAATGCCATACTCCGTTAAATTTTGAGTTGAGAAAGCTAAGTTCAATTGATTGTTGAGCTCATTGATGATCTTACTTGGAGAGTTCAATTTGTTCTTCTCAATTAATTCTTCAATGATACCATGCCCCAGCACAGTTAAAAGAGCACCCGGAACACCATGCCCTGTGCAATCGGCCGAAATAATGACCTTAGTGCCTTCAGTTTCACCAAACCAATAAAAATCTCCCGATAAAATATCTTTAGGTTGATAGTATACAAATGAATTTGGGAACAATTTTTTTATTTGCTCCTTATCCATTAATAAATTGGATTGTATAACCGAAGCATAGGTGATACTGCTGATCAAGCGGTCGTTGATCTTGCTGATATGTGTGTTTTTTTCGGTAAGTGTTTTATTGAATTTACGCTTTTGCGCAATAAAGTAATACATAAGGCCCATCAATAATACTGCAATAACTATCATAGCCACCATGAAGATGATGAGCTTTTTAGCTTGACCTAATTCTTTTTGCTGAAGGTTTAAATAATTCTCTTTTAGTGCGAGCTGTGACTCTGCATTTTTTATTTGATTCAATAACATTTGATATTGCGGATCTTGATCGTTATAAGAACTTAAAAGCTGCTTTGATAATTCTATTTGTTTTTTAAGATCAGATGCAGAGTCAGCTAAAGATCTGTTCAACGAACTCATAAGGTCGTTTGTGTGTTTTATTACTGAAGAATCTTTTTGAGATGCTTTCTTTGAACCGTCCTTGTCCTTATCGGAGCCCTTATTATCGGAGGAATTTTTATTGGAGAACTTTTGATGAAGACTTGAAACGATATTTTGTTTTGAACTGTTGTTCACCACCATTGCTTTTTCAAACAGGATCTTATTGGATTGCATCACGTCCTGATTCTCATTTTTTTTGCTTGTGCTAGGAGCACTAAAAAAAAGAGCGCCGTTATCACTGATCGATAGTGTTCCAAAATCATTCATCGACTTATCATCTTTTCTCATCACAAAAGATATAAGGGAAAAGATCGTCTTTGCACCGGCATCCTGATAATTTACTTTTAAGCTTAAGGTTGAATAGCCATCTTTTGAAACGGTAACAATATACTCACCTGGTTTTGGAAGAGAAAACGTGTACGCACCTGTTAGATCTGAATAAACTATAAGATCCGTATCAATGCCCTTCACGTTTATTTCAACGGCGCTCATTGGCCCTTCAAAACCTAGGTTCTTACTTGCTTTTTTAAGAAGCATTACTTTCTCGCCATAAAAACCATAAATGGTTCCCGAAAACGCCAAATTTTGTGCATTGGCAAGTATGCCCAACAAAAATAAAAGAGATATGAATAGATGCTTTTTCATTAGTTAACTAACGAGTAAAAGTAGCTAACTTAAGGGTGAGATACAAAATTTTAGTATGCTCTAATATTCCGTCTGTATAAAATTTGTGGTTAATAATCGAATATTGGTAGTTTGATCTAAGTGCAGAGATCAACGTATAAGAATTAACATCTTAAAACCCTTAAGGATCTAAGTCCCATTTACAGTTCCGGCGAATTACATTCTAATTGTTTAGATTGTAAAGAAATTATTGGGAGATAAGTGTTTTAAAGTGACCTCGGCGGGAGTCGAACCCGCAGCCGAAGGTTGTGAGCTACCGAATATAAAATGTATGTATAAAACATGAGTGACCTCGGCGGGAGTCGAACCCGCAACCTTCGGTTCCGGAAACCGACACTCTATCCAGTTGAGCTACGAAGTCTTAGGCGCCAAAGGTACGAATTATCCCCAAAGTTCACCTTCTATGGATTTTTGCTTATTTTAACTGTAACCATTTCAGGGGTTTTGTATTATTGTGCCGTTAATGAGGATAAAGACCCTTTTATTTGTTTTCCTTTTGATCGGGTATTTATCAAATGCTCAAAAGCTATCTATAAAAGGTACTGTTCAGGATACAGTTTCAAAAAAACCCTTACAAAACGCAGTTATCATTGCCACCAAACTTTCCGATTCAACACTTATTGATTTTACGCGAAGTAACGAACAAGGTTTTTTCGAACTAAAAGAACTTCCTGTTGATACTTATAAAGTAGTGATCTCTTTCAAAAAATTTGGAGATAAGATCATGTATGTGATCGGCACTAATAAAAGTTTTGAATTTAATTTCGATAAAATAATCATGCCTCCAAAAAGTGTGGATCTGGATGAGGTTACCATTTTTGCTTACAAAGATCCCGTGTATTATAAAGGAGATACATTGATCTACACAGCCGATAGTTTTAAAGTAAAAGCAAATGCAACCGTGGAAGATCTTTTAAGAAGATTGCCCGGAGTTAAAGTGGATGCCAACGGAAAAATAACATCGCAAGGCAAAGAGGTGAGTAAAGTTTTAGTGGATGGAGATGAGTTTTTTGGAACTGATCCAACCATGGCCACAAAAAATTTAGCAGCCAATAGTGTTGAGTCTGTTCAGGTGTACGAAAAGAAAGACGAGAACGCCAGTGCAGATAATACCAGCGATGAGACCATTAAAGTAATGAATTTGAAGCTGAAGGAAGATGCCAAAAAAGGATATTTTGGAAAGATCTCCGGCGCCGGAGGTTCTGACTTTCAAAAGGATCAAAAGCCATTTTACGAAGGGGATCTGCTGATAAATAAATTCAGGAACAAACAAAAGATCTCGGTATTTGCCTTAGGATCTAATACACCAAAAACAGGATTTGGATGGAATGATATTGATAAATACGGATTAGAAAATGAACGCGACTGGAGTTATGATGAAGAGAATAATAATTGGACCAATAACAATGATCAGGGCCAAGGTATTCCACAAACTATAAATACCGGAATTTATTATAGCGATAGACTAAGCAAAAAAACAAAGATCAACTCTAATTATTCATATAAGAATAATTTAATGGTTACCGAAAGCGAACAGTTTAGCCAGTACTTTTTAACCGATACAAGTTATACAACTAATAATTACACTAAGAACATCGATAAAAAGCAGGGCCATGTATTCAATATGAATTTGGAACACGACCTGGATTCTTTAACAAAACTCATCATCACACCAAAATTGAATTATAAAATAAGTAGTGGCGAATATTATACCGAAAATAATTTTGCTACAACCGAAGGGTTGGTGTCTCGCGAAACAAAGAACACCAACGCAACCAACTCTTCTAATTATACTGCAAGTTCAGGAATAAGAGTAACACGGAATTTTAAAAAGAAAGATCGCTTTTTAAACCTTTACTATTACATTGATAAAGGAGCAAATGAAGGAAACGGGCAACTAAGTTCTATTAACTCATTTTATACGGATACTATTGCCGGGCTGAGTGATATTGATCAAAAAAAACGAACTAATTCAAATAATATCACCCATCAAGCCAGTGTAAGTTTCTTTGAGCCTTTTACCAAGAAAATAAAAGGAGAGGCCACCTATGAATTCACCTATAATGATAACGATCAAACTAAAGTATCATTGAACAAGGTAAATAATGATTATTCCTTACTCGATTCAATTTTTTCGAACGACTTTAGCAATTCAAAAATGGTTAACCA
>CAYYUS010000113.1:0-7273 GCA_964474925.1 uncultured Akkermansia sp.
ACGGTAGCTGAAGGAAAAACAGTTGCTGAATTAGAAGGCGACTTGAATGACCTTATTAAAAAATGGGATGAGTGTTACAAAACATTAAAAACAGCAGAGCCTCCGGTTCGCGTTTTGGGTGAGATGGACAGAACCAATTCTATTTTACGCGATTTTTTAAATGCATCTTTCAATGCTATTCATGTAAATGATCCAAAGGTTTTCGAAGACCTTAAAATTTATTTAAAAAGTATTGCTCCCGATAAATTAAACATCCTTAAACTTTACGATGGTAAAGTTCCAATTTTTGATGCATTTGGTGTAGAAAAACAAATTAAGAGTTTGTTTGGTAAAACTGTGCACATGAAAACGGGTGCTTATTTAGTAATTGAACATACCGAAGCATTACACGTGTTTGATGTAAATAGTGGTAACCGTGCAAAAAGCGATAATAGCCAAGAGGAGAATGCGTTTGAAGTGAATTTAGAAGCCGCTGTTGAGGTTGCTCGCCAATTGCGCTTGCGCGATATGGGTGGAATTATTGTAGTTGACTTTATTGACCTTCATAGCCCCGATAATCGTAAAAAATTATTTGATAAGCTTAAGGAGGAAATGAAATCTGACCGTGCTAAGCACAATATTTTACCTCCAAGTAAATTCGGTTTGATACAGATCACGCGTCAACGTTTACGTCCCGAAATAAATGTGGAGGTAATGGAAACTTGCCCTAATTGTAACGGAACAGGTAAAGCCCAACCAAGTTTATTATTTGTTGATCAAATAGAGAACACTTTACGCTTTATTATTAAGGAACAAAACGAAAAGAAAGTAACACTTCAGGTGCATCCATATATTGAAGCTTATATTAAGAAGGGAAGTTGGTGGAAACGAAATAGCAAACAGTACAAATGGAAACGCGACTTTAACCAATGGGTGGATGTGCAGCCTGCAGAAAGTTATGGATTAATGGAGTATCATTTCTTTAATAAAGAAATGGACGAAATTGTGGTATAAAAAAAACCCTCGAGCATATCGAGGGTTTTTTATTATTGTGGCATTCCTGCCTGTACCCAAAGATCAATTTTACGGAGATTGCAATTACTTAATTTTTGACCACCCTGAGGCATTGGTTTTGTGCCCGTGTGTTTTACTGCAGGAAGGAATGAACCTACGTCTACAGCCCCCTTTACACCATTATAATTGTCTAAAGTAGGGCTTGTGCCCCCTGCAAAATGACAGCCTGTACAAAATGAGATCATTAAAGGTTTGATGTGCGAATCGTACTTAACATTTACTGTATCGCAATTACTTGCAACGGTCATCGTGGATGCACAATCCTCAGCGCCAAAATCTATCCAGGCTTTGATCATATTCACTTCTTTACGCGTTAATGGTGTGCCATTTTTGGGCATCTCCGGATGCGATCCTTTAATAGCTTTATATAATTCGCTTTTTGCGGCATTACCTGTCATTACAGCGCCAATAACGCCTTCATAAGTTGTAAATGCATATCCGCCCGATTTGCTTCCAACGCTATGACATCCAACATTTGTACAACTGCGAGTAAGAATAGGTTGTATATCATTACCATAACAAATGGCTTGATAATTATCGCGGCGACAGCTATTGATTGTAATTACTGCAGCAATAAGAAGTATAAGGGGGATGAGTTTTTTCATGCTAAATATTGAACAAATAAAGATACAAAAATTAATTTATAAGTTACTTTTTGGCTTTTTCGAGAGGAGTGATCTGCTTTTTAAGCCATGCCTTTATATCGTTTAGCTCGGCGCCGGAAATAGAGTGAGGCATTTCGTAATTCTTATAAGTAACTTCTTTAATGTTATTTGTTTTTAAGAACTCCGTAGCTTTTTCCGACTCTTTTATACTGATCACATTATCAGAATTGCCATGTGCGATAAAAAATTTAAGTTTAGCCACTGAGGTTGTTTCTGCTATGGCTGTTTTTGTATCCTCAAGCATTCTACCGCTTAAAGCAAGTATGCCTGCAATTTTTTTCGGACTAGTTAAGGCAATATCATACGCCATAATTGCACCCTGGCTAAAACCCATTAAAAATACTTTGGTGCTATCGGCTTTATAGGCTTTGCATGCGTTGCTTATAAAAGATATTATCTTCGCTTTACTTTGTTTTAATTCGGCATAATTACTTGTGAGTTCGTTAGTGCGCGTGCGAGTTAACTCATACCACGAATAACCTACGTCACTACCTTTAAAAGGCGCGCGTAACGAAAAGGTAAGAAACCGTTCATCTAAAGTTTTTGCTACTTCAATTAGATCACCTTCGCTGCTTCCATATCCATGCAATAAAATTAAAACAGGAGGATCACTTTTTGCTTTGGAAGCATTTACCAGATAGGTAAGATCAGTATTTATCTTTTGCGCAAATGAACTTGCGCTTATTGCAAAAACTAATATGTATTTCAAAAATTCATTCATAACTCATCATTCAAAAATCATAATTACTAACGGCCTCTTCTTTTCTTATGATCAACAAATTTCTTCGACTTTTCATTTTTGTTATCACCCGATCTTTTCGACTTTTCATTTCTATTGTCGCCAAACTTTTTTGAACTTTCTTCTTGGTCAACAAACGCATACTCCAATTGTTTTTTAACCAGGTCGGCATTTTTAATAATGATATTTACAGTATCGCCAAGTGCATAAATTTTTCCGGAGTTCTTACCAACATATCTGTAATTCTCATCATCAAAATAATAACTATCGCCCTTCATATCTCGTGCGCGTACCATGCCCTCGCATTTATTTTCAATGATCTCCACGTAAATTCCCCATTCGGTAACACCACTAATAACACCGGCAAATTCCTCGCCAATTCTGTCTTTCATGAATTCAACCTGTTTGAATTTAATGGATGCGCGTTCTGCCTCGGCGGCCATGCGTTCCATTTCGCTGCTGTGTTTACATAAGTTCTCTAATTCTTTTTGATTAGAATAGTTCTCTTTATTTAAACGTGCTTCTAATAAACGATGTACTAAAACATCCGGATATCTTCGAATTGGCGAAGTAAAATGCGTATAATACAAAAAGCCTAAGCCGTAGTGGCCTGCATTATCGGTAGTGTAAATAGCTTTTGGCATACTTCGTATCGCTAATAGCTCAATAATACTTTGCTCTTTTTTATTTTTTACATCAATTAATAATTTATTGATACTGTCAACCGATTTTTGTTTGGAACCTAAATTCATTTTGTATCCAAACTTTGCCACAAATCCGCTTAGTGTAGCCAATTTTTCATCGTTTGGCGCATCGTGAATACGGTAAACACACAAATTTTTGTTGTCGCCATCTTTTTTGCCTTTTGGCGCGTTATTATTCTCACCATCTTTTGGTTTACCCAAGTATTCTGCCACTTTTCTATTGGCCAATAACATAAAATCCTCAATTAATTTATGAGCATCTTTTTGCGTTTTAAAGAAAACACCTAAAGGTTTGCCTTCATCATCTAACTTAAATTTTACTTCGGCCTTATCAAAAAATATGGATCCCTTTGCAGTTCGTTCGGCGCGTAATATTTTAGCCAGGCGATCTAGGATCAATATTTCGTCTTTGTATTCTCCTTCAGCACCTTCAATTATTTCCTGAACTTCTTCGTAAGTAAAACGTCGGTTACTATTGATAATTGTTTTCCCAAACCATTGGCCAACAATTTCTCCTTTGTTGGTCATTTCAAATACAGCGCTAAAGGTGTATTTTTCTTCTTTAGGACGAAGCGAGCAAACAAAATTACTCAACACTTCTGGCAACATTGGGATCACGCGATCCACTAAGTAAACAGAGGTTGCTCTATTTACAGCTTCTTTATCTAATACTGTTCCCGGTTTTAAATAATGTGTTACATCGGCAATATGTACACCAACTTCCCAATTACCATTATCCAGTTTTTTTAATGATAAAGCATCATCAAAATCTTTGGCATCGTATGGGTCAATGGTAAATGTGGTAATATCTCTAAAATCTCTACGCTTTTTTATTTCCTTCTCGTTTATTTCCAGGTCTAATTTACGTGCGTAATATTCTACTTCGTCCGAAAAACTTTCGGGCAAGCCGTACTCGGCCATAATAGCGTGGATCTCGGTATTGTGTTCGCCGGGAAAACCAAACACTTCGATCACTTCACCAATGGGGTTTTGATCGCCTTGTTTCCATTCCAATAATTTTACTTGAACTTTTTCCCCTTCTTTTGCGCCTTTTATTTTACTAAGGGTCACAAAAAAGTCAACGTGGATCTTATGACTATCCGGTATAACAAAAGCAAATTTTTGCGAAAGTTTTAAAGTACCTACAAATTGCGTTCTTGATCTTTGCAACACTTCTACAACTTCTCCTTCTTTGCGTTTACCTCTGTGATTTGAATTTAAAACGATCTTCACAAGATCACCCTGCAAAGCGTCTTTGGTTTTTTTGAAAGGAATAAAAACATCATCCTCATCGTTTCCAATAACTACAAAGGCCGTTGCTTGCGAAGTAAAATCAATAGTGCCCGTTAAATAATTGCGGGTTTGCTTGATGGTAAATTTGCCGAGTTCTTTTTCAATTACAAAACCGTTTTGCTTGAGGCCTTGCAATGTTTCTATTAATTGCGCGCGTTCGCTATCGGAATTTATTTCCATAGCCGCGCCAATTTGTTTATAGTTAAATGATTTATCGGAATTGTGTTGCAAAAAAGCCAATACTTCTTCAAATAAGAACTTTTGCTTTGGTTTTTTGTTTTTTGACATATGACTTAAAGGTAATTGAAAAAAACAGTTTCAAAAAGGCCAATTTTAGTTTTTTATGAGTTTTTCAGAAATAGAGATGATTTCACCGAATAACTCCATTAAGATGTCTTCTTTTTTTCCGGGAAAATTTTTGGTCGATTGCTTCTTTGAAAACACGGTTGTGACCTCATTCTTGAACTGTTTTTTCGTGTAATTGCACGAAATGTAATTCCCATTAATGTTTATACAATAAATGGTAGCTAAATATTTTGTGGTTGTAAAACTGGCAAAAGTACCGGGCTCAACTATTATCATACTCCTTATATTTACTAAAAGTATTTTATTAGTTTTCATGGTTTGGGCCAGCGCCACTAATTCTGGCATATTTTTCTTAAAATTATAACGTGCTTTATATGAATTTGTACTTGCTCCGTTGCTATTCATTGGATCACGACTTACAAAGCCACTTAGCTTGTCATAATACTTAACTATGTTATTGGAAGATTCAGAAAGCTCCGTTAATTCCATGTTGTTTAATAAATCGATGAAATTATGGTTGCCTACAAAGGTATTATTGCTGGAGAGCTTATTTTTTAGCATTTCAATTACTTTGTTTGAAACACAAACATTCAAATTGTTTAAACTTGAATTACCTTCATAAACATCAACTTCATTGATGAAGAATGGCACTTTAGTATCGGAATATGTTTTTTTAGGAATTGAGATCTGATCATAAAGTGATTTTTCAAATCGGTTGTTTTGATCAAAATCGGAGGACTTTATATTAATTAGGCTATCGCCAAGACTATTAGTGTAATTACACACTTTACATGTTTGGGAATATTTGGTTTTGAAATAATTGTATGCATCCTCATAAGTGATGAATTCAATCGTATCATTTGAAGTATAACTATTTTTGATCTGCGACAATTCGGGGTTAAAGGGGTATACAAAGGAGTAATTATAAAAGATGCTTTTGGCGAAACTTGATTTAGTGTTTGAATTAATAAACACTGGCTTTTCTATTTTTTCTTTGTTCTCAATCAAAAAAGGGTTAGTAAGAAATAACTTGCCTTTGTAGATATTATCTATGCAAATGAGCCTCCTTAAGGATTCATATATAAAAAACTGATAGAACTCATCATTTGGATGTTTTACATGTTGGATATATGAGTTATAGAGGCAATCGTAGTAGTTTTTTTGCGCAAAGTTAAGTTGAATTAATTCATCCTTTACCTGTTCTTTTATTTTTCCGAAAAGAACCGAATCTACTTGGAATGTTTTAGATGTTTCAGAATTAGTAGTGCTAATTTGTTTTGTTAGCTGTTCGATCCTTTTTTTAGTTGGAGGATGAGCAATGAAATAATTCTTATCGGCAATGCTTTCGTAACGTTTTTTGTCTTGTTCTTGAAGCACCAAGTATTTTTCTAGAATAGTGATAGCAGAATTTAAGGAATATAGACTTTCGCTAAAACAGGTGCTGATCATTGCATCTGCTTCATTTTCCTGCTCCTTCATTTGTTTGGATAAGATCCTTAATCCGCCAGCTCCCGAATAAGGCGCATAACCTCTTACGTTTGAATTCGTTAATTCCTCGTATATTTTATAGGGATGCTCATGGTAAAAATGTCCATATTCATGCGAAAGAACTGCTGCTAACTCTGCTTCATTATCAATTATATTCAACAATCCGAGGGTAATAAATATATGTCCGTTTTCCAGGAAAGAAGCTTCTATCTTCGAGCTTCTTAAGATCGAAACGGACCCATTTGAAGCAGTAAAATATTCTTCCGGCAACGTTTTTTTTGCAACTTCCGCAACGAATTTTGTTGCTTCAGCCCAATAGTAATAGGAGCGATTGGTTAAGGCAGATTTTTGTTCGTCAACAAGTAATTCAATAAAATCTTCGAGTTGTACTTGGCTTTTGAATTTTGTTCCATATTTCTCTAACATCTGCTTCCTAAAACCACCCTCGTCAAAATGATTATCTAAAATATCTTTTGGAACAGTTGTTACTTTATGCGAAGAAAAGCTTTGCGAGTAGACGGTTGGTGAAAGAAAAATCAAGCTGATACCTAATGAAAAATATTTGATTAATCTTACCAAAGCAAAGCTAAGATAACAATTTTTCTATAGCCTCAGGAAAATGTTTATACTCTAGGTCATGTACTTTTTTAGCCAGATTTTGAGCTGTATCATCCGCATTTATCTCACATTTTACCTGTAAAATAATACGTCCCTTATCATATTCCTCATTCACAAAATGAATGGTGATGCCACTTTCTTTGTCTTTATTAGCAATTACGGCCTCATGAACTTTCATGCCGTACATTCCTTTACCGCCATAATTTGGCAAGAGGGAAGGGTGGATATTCACAATTTTATCGGGGAATGCTTTTACTAATTTTTCGGGGATCTTTAACAAAAAGCCCGCTAATATAATGAGGTCTATTTTTTCGCCTTTTAAAAATTCTATGATCTGATCGGTATAATTAGTAAGAGCTTCTTTGCTTATTATTTGTACCGTTTTTTTATGATCTTCTGCTTTTTTT
>CAYYUS010000114.1:0-432 GCA_964474925.1 uncultured Akkermansia sp.
TGGATCAACAACCAGATCTTTTGTCCAATAATGCATTCCGGTATGCGAAACATCTGTCCACGAATTTAATGCAGGGTCATAAATAAATACCCCTGAACTTGCAGTAAATGCTCCGCCAGAAGTTCTTCTGCCCGAATAGGTGGCCACCATTTTACCATCATTCAATACATTAATACTTGCCGGATGTTTTTCTGTACGCGGAGGATTTGGTAAAAGCGTCCAAGTAGATGTTCCCAAATTATTAAGATTATTACAAATATAAATGCCGCCAAGTCCCGCCCCACCATTATAATGTATCACACTCGCGTAGGCTCTATTTACATTATTAGGATCGAGCGCTACCCAAAATACAGGATGTGCGAACGTGTGCACGTTTTGCCAAGCTGCACCACCATTAGTGGAGTATAAAACTTTTCCTTCCGCGTCTGCACC
>CAYYUS010000114.1:442-7271 GCA_964474925.1 uncultured Akkermansia sp.
ACCATCAAGTATGGCATCTTGCAAACGCGTGCTTTGATACATATCATGAATATTAGATGTTGCGGCAAATAAATTTCCATTACTATGTTGCACTACTCTGTACATTGAATTGGCAGCATGGCCCGTATAATTGAACGACCAAGAACTTCCTCCATCTGTACTACGAATACCTTTTATATCCGAAAAACACGACCACAAACTTGTTGCGCTGTTCCAATGCACTTGCCAACATGTTGTATTCTCAATACCTGAGCTCATATAATTTTTACCTGTTGGTGTGTTTACGTTAATTGTATTTTGCGATGCAGGATCAACGTAACCTTGTTGCCAAGTGGTACCACCATTACTTGTTTTATGTACAAAACCAAAATCGCCAAACATAACTTTAGTAGGGTCATTTGCTGCAACCGCTAAACCAAAAGCACATTCGCCATAACCCCAACCTCTATCGCCGCCTTGCCCACTCCAACCTGTAACAATATTTGAATTAGTGGCTGTTGTAAATACATGAGTCCAATTTGAACCGGCATTTGTTGTTTTTAATACATCAGGGTATCCGGTAGAATTACTTCCTGCCATGTAAACTGTATTAATATCGTTAGTTGCCATGCCAACAAACATTGGAAAATCGTTAGTGTAATTTATACCCGTATTTTTGGCAACCCAGTTTGTTGTGCCATAATCGCAAGAATAAACGCTTTTTGGAAAATTAAAATAATCTGATCCCACAACACCAACATAAATATCTCCGGCATTTGCTGTTAAACAAAACAAGCGCGTTGTTCCTCCATTTTTAGCTCCTGCAAACGACCAAATACGTTCGCCTGCAGGAATACCTGTAATTGTAGAAGTGCTCCACGACGTTCCTGCATTAGTAGAAACAAGCAAACCATCGTTAGTTCCTATGTAAATAGTATTGTTATCCCAAAAAACACCACCTACCACGTTTCCTGCGCCCGAATTTGTTGCTGTATGAATGCTGGTAAAAGTATTTCCTCCGTTGCTTGAAAAGTAAATCGCACCATAATACGAAATGATCACTCGGTTTGGATTATTATAATCGGCATCAATGCTAAATGTTTCTTCGTTGTTATCCGGATTCCCGCTCAATGCATTCCATGTAACACCGTTATCAGTGCTTTTCATTGGCAATACCATATTGTTGGCATAACTTACGCTATACAGCAATCCAACGCTTGATGTAAAACACACTTTAGAATTATGTCCCCCAATTACTTGCTTAAAATGTACCTGATCGTAAGAGTTTCCAAAGTTAGTGGTATGGAATAATTCGCCCATATCACAAGAAATATAATACTCGTTATTGTTGGCAGGATTAATTGCGCAAGCAAATAAAGCTCCGCCACCGCCAATTCCTTTTGACTGAAATGAATTTATTTGAGCAGTAGAAAAAAAGAAAATTAAACTTCCGGTGATCAGTAATAGTTTTTTCATGAGTTGAATTTGTATATCCAAATTAAAAACAATTTGGTTTAAATCCTAATCAAGATGATAACATGAAATCATAGAAGACAAAAAAGCCGGGCCTTTACGACCCGGCTTATCTATTATATCCCATACATTCCACCCGAAAGATCGATAAGGTCGTTTGGTGGCTCATTTTTACCCTTTTTGTTTTTAGAAGGTTTTTCTTGTTCTGTTTCCTCACTCATGCTTTGATCGAGCTTATCAACAACTACTGTTGCCATCAAGATCATAAGCGGTACAAAAACAGAAGCCGTAATGATCGAACTCATAATACTTTATTTTTTACTTAAACAATCCTTTAATTACTCTATTGCTATCGCACGTGATGCGGTTTTTACTTCCTCCTTTTTAGGAACAGAAAGCTTCAATATGCCGTTCTCGTATTTAGCGCTAATGCTATCTGCATTGTACTCATCGGGTAAATTAAAACTGCGTTTGAATGATCCGTACGTGAACTCTTTTCGATAGTATGTTTTATCTTTACTTTCTTCTTCCGTTTTATGAGCACCGCTGATCGTTAAAACACCTCTTTCTACCTCCACTTTAATATCTTCTTTACTAAAGCCCGGTGCCGAAAGTTCAAGGTGTAATTCGTCTTTTTCTTTGCTCACGTTTACCGATGGTACATGCGTTGCAAAATCGTTCTTAAAATATGCATCTCCAAAAAAATCTTCAAATAATCCTGTTAGCGGAGAGTTAAACTCAACAGGCTTTTCTAATTGTCCGTTCAAGAACGGGCTTTTCCATTTTACAATTGTCATAGTTTGGTTCCTCCTATAATTTTAGTTTATAATTTTGTTTGTTATACCCACTAAAAACAAATGGTATGCCATTTGAAATTGAAAGACAAAATTTCAGGTTTTAACAAAAATTAGAAAAAATTTGCTGTAAAAAATTCAGCAATAAACAATGGTATACGCCAAATTTTCAGATTGGCTAGTGCGAGATGATCAGTTTATAGCTGTGCCTGGCGTAAGTTGTTTTTAAGTTCACTATGTAAACTCCGTTGGCTATTGAAGATAGATCGATATCCATGACCTTACTTTCATTTTCTCCTTTGTAAACTGATTCTCCAAGAGTGTTCACGATCTCAATTTTGCTTCCATCATTCAATCCCGAAACGTGAATGATGCCATTATTTGTTGGATTAGGGTAAATAGAATAATTTTCTTTTACGTCCATTATACTTTCATTTAAACCAACATAAGCTGCCCAAATACTATCGGCATACTCGGGGTGATCGATGAATGGATTGCGGTTATTTTGAAATTTATAATAAATAGAATCATTACGCGCAATTTCCTTTGCACTTACCGGATCGGTATGATGCCATGACAGCAAAACAGATAATTGCCAAGGTAAAATGGTGCTTTTATTTGTTGCCGGCGAATTTGCCCAAGCCAGGTCTTCAGAAAAATAGCGAGTTGACATATAAAAATAACTCCTCGCCATATCACCTTTAATATCATTAAGAGGTTCAAATACTATACCCGAATAACCGGCGTCTCCACAATTACCTAACTTACTTCCATTTAAACTTAAATAACTTGGTGTAGCAACTGTACCAAAAGGATAATTACTTCGCTGCCCATTTACAAAACCATCGCAAGGATAAATATGAAACAGATCTGAGTCAGGACCGGTAGTTCCATTGAACCAACTTTGTGGCCAAGTATGTTCGCGGTTAAAGCAATCACCTTCCACAGAATAACTTCCGCATTGCATGGTTACAAATGTGTATTCGTAATTTTGCGGGCCACTTGGAACATATCCATATAGATCCCAAACTTTTCCATTTGGTTTAACGTCTGTTTTTGCAAATGCCGACCATAAACCGCTGTAAGGAATAACGGTATGGTTATCGATCTTTGAATGTAAAGCTATAAGTAAATTTTGTCCGGTGAGTCCTGATAAATTATTATAATAACCCGGTGGTATTTGGCCAAAGGTTAGAAATGGTAAAAGCGTTATAAAAACAAATAAGTTCTTCATTATTCAAATATACCAAAGAAACTTGGGTTTTGGGAGAATTTGGCGAGGTTATTTTTGCTTGTATCAAAGTAAAAATTTTAATGCGGAGACAAACAAAAAGAAACCGTCAAAAATTACAAAACCCAAGTTTGCTTGGTATATCCAAAAAGCTATATTTGTACAGCACCTTTGCCAAAAATTAACCATAAAGAACTTATCGACCTGCTTCAGCAGGCTTATTCGGCCGAAAGGGCGGCGGCATTTGCTTATATTGGACATGCTCGCTCGGTTAAGAACCCAGATGAAAAAAAAGCCATAAAACAAATTGAAGACGATGAATGGCACCATCGCGTAACCGTATTAAAACTAATGCAACAGTATGATATTCCAATTTCGAAATACTACGAATTTAGATTTTATGTGATCGGAAAAATAATATGGTATAGTTGTTATGTTATTGGATGGTTCATGCCTTATTATTTTGCAGGTCGATTAGAAAGCGGGAATGTGTGCGAATACTTTAGGATGAAACAATTCTTTAATTCGTTAGGAATAAAAGAACACGATGTGATCCTTTACGAGATGGGTATTAAAGAAAAGGAACACGAAGTGTATTTTTTAGAACGTATAAAAAATAAAAAAATGCTTCCCGTTTTTGAAAAAATATTCAATTGGGGAAATAAGCGGAGTTTTAATAATATTGATCTTGATAAAAAATATCCGGTAGAACGATCGGATGTGTACTGCAAAAAAGATTGATCACATCATTGAAAGCAACCATTTAACCGCTTCGTTGCGATCGCTAAAAACCTTTACCGGATGATTATAATGCATTACGGTAACTTTTAAATAAAATGTGGCAATGATCCTTTGATGTAATTCTTTCACCACAATGGCTTCCGCCTTTTTTTCAGATACTTGAGCAATAAATTCTTTTGCCTCTTTAGTTAGATCGTGCATCGATTCACGAGCGTCTACCAAAACAAGCATTTCCTTTCCACCCACCAATTGTTTAGCAGCATTATACTGAGCTTTTGCTTCTTCCAGATCTATCTTAAGATCGTTATCAATGAATTTAATCTCTAAAAGTCCTTCGGGAGTAACAGAAATAAGTGAAGTATTAGTGCTAATTTGCATCCAACTAAGATAGAATAAATTCTATTGAATTGCAAAATTAGACGAATTGTAAATGCATTTAAGCCACAGTTTCCCTTAGATGGTCGGTTTATTTAACATCTAAGAGCATAGCCTCTAATTCAGTTTTCCCGATCTTCTTTTCTATAAAAGCGGTTTTGCGCCTTTTGTTTATTGTAAAATATGTTGCAGGGATGGATCCGGTCCAGCGTTTGTCGATCTTGTCAATAAAATCGTTTCCATTTATTTCATCTAACAATACGCACTCCGTTTTGTAATTGTTCTTTTTTAGAAACGGGTTCACTTTTTTCTCCAACTCATCCTTAAAATCCAAACTCACCAATATCACTTTTACCTTTTCGTTTTTATGACGTATGGCAAATGAATCAATTTCGGGTAATTCTTTTACACAAGGCACACACCATGTGGCCCAAAAATTAAGCACATACACCGTATCATTATTTTGCTCGATGCGGTTTAAAAGGTCATCTATTTTATAATCAGAACTTAACTGCTGCGAATGCGCAAAACAAACAGTCAATAAAAAACTAAAGAGTATTTTTATCCTTGTACTCATATTCCTTTAATAATGTTTTAATATCGGTTATTAAACGCGCTACTTCAATGCTGTCTGTTCCATCGTAAAATCCACGAATGTGTTTTTCTTTATCTATCAAAGCAAAGTTTTGTGTATGAATAAAATCATCTACACCTCCATCACCTTCTTCAACGGTGAGCATAAAACTTTTTCGGGTGAGTTCATACAGATCTTTTTTACTTCCCGTGGCAAACCACCATTTATTATCACTAACGCCATAATTTTTGGCGTGCGAGGCTAATTGCTGAATGGAATCTGTTTCCGGATCCACCGTTAAAGAAAGGATCATAAAATCATTGCGCGAGCTAAACGCCTTGTAAACCTTTTTAAGCTCCATGTTCATTATTGGGCAAATGCTTTTGCAGGTTGTAAAAAAACTATTGCTTACATAGATCTTACCTTTCAGATCTTCTTGTGTAAAGGTTTTTCCGTACTGATTCACAAACGAAAAATCGGCAATGGTATGGTAGCTTGTATCATTTGTTTTAACTGCATGTTTTGGTCCAAAGTATGCCAGCGTTCTTAAAGGCTTATTGTCATTCTTGCTATAAAAATACCAGCCTGCAAAAACACCAAGTACCAAAAGAAATAAAATGATGATGGGATTCTTTGAGTTCATTATTACAAAGGTAATCACTAATTTTATACCAAATCTACATTTAGTTATAGCTATGGCAATTTTTAACGGAAAGAAGAATAATGAGACCGAATTAGGTTTTGGAAGCAAGAATTACAAAGATTCTGTTAGATTTTTGAATTCAGACGGTACGGTTAATGTAAAACGAACCGGCATGGGAATGGGAAATCTTGATCCCTATCATTGGCTTACCACTATTCCGTTCAAAAAGTTCATTGTTATCATTTTGGCATTCTATACTGTAGTTAATCTTTTTTTTGCTTGTCTTTACTTCACACTTTGTTACGAAAGTTTTGGTGAGCTTGAATCCAGCCGAGGCTTTGAGCGATTTTCGGATCTGGTTTACTTCAGTTCTCAAACCATTACAACAGTTGGTTACGGACACGTTTATCCAAAAGAACATCTGGCTAGTTTGATCGCTTCTTTTGAATCGTTGTTTGGTTTAATGCTATTTGCCATTGTTACCGGTGTTTTATTCGGACGCTTTTCGCGACCAAAAAATTCACTGTTGTACAGTAAAAATATTTTGATGGCTCCTTATAAAGATATGACCGCACTTATGTTCAGAGTTGCAAATACAAAGCAATACGAGCTTATTGAGAACGAAGCGAGCGTGGTTATGACCATGAAAAATCCAGTGAACAATAAACGTGAGTTCTTTAATCTAACACTTGAATTGGATAAGATCAACTTTTTAGCTCTAAGTTGGACCGTTGTGCATCCAATTGATGAAAAAAGTCCACTTTACGGTTTAAGCATTACTGACCTTCAAGAGCGCGACGCCGAGATCATCATTTTAATAAAGGGCATTACCGATACATTTTCGCAAACTGTATTTTCGCGAGGATCATATAAAGCCTCGCAATTTTTGGATAAACGAAAATTTGTGCCTGTTAAACAAGATGTTAACGAAAAAGGAAGAGTTATTATTTCTCTTGAAGACATCCACGTTTTCGAAAGCGTTTAATGTTAAAATTTCTTAAGTAATTTTTTGGCATTCC
>CAYYUS010000115.1:0-7219 GCA_964474925.1 uncultured Akkermansia sp.
CGGGTCAGGTTGACCTTCCTGCCAGACAGATTTCCGGGTTAAAAGAAGCCATCACAACAACAAGTTTACAGAAAAATCAAACAACAATAAATATTTTACTCATTAAGTACGATACCACTATTATACAAACAAATCCATCTTTACTTTATTTTAAACAACAGCAAGTAATCGGTAAAAAAAGTCTTGGATTGGAGCGAAATAAATTTTTGCCGGGTTTTACAATTGGATTTCTGAATCAAGGTCCGGATAAAACAACTTCAAATTTTTTAAGGCTTAGGGCGGGTATTAATATTCCTTTATGGTTTTGGCAATATACCGGTAGTATAAATGCTGCCAAGACCGGTTTAAAGATGACAGAGCAAAGAGTAGTGGCCCAACAGCAACAATTATCCGTTGAAATGCAAAAAGCGCAGGGCGATTATTTAAAGTATAATCAATCCCTTACCTATTACGAAAATGCAGGGTTAAAACAATCTGAAGACATTATCACAACTTCAAAACGTTTTTTCGAAGGAGGACACACTTTTGATTACATTAATTATTTGCGCACTATAAATGATGCTTATTCAATCAAATTGAAATATGCGGAGAGTTTAAAAAACTATAATCAATCAGCCATTAATATTAATTATTTAACCGGTAACTTATGAAACATTTAACTACACTTTTATTTTTGCTCTGTCTGCTTTATAACAGCACAAAGATAGTTGCACACGGGGGGGAAGACCACGGAGATTCAAAACCAAAAGCTAACGCAGTTCCTAAAAATTATTTTACAGCAATCGGCTTATCAGATGTATATGAATTACTTATAAAATATGAGCCGATAAAACCAAATGAGGACGTACACTTTAAATTATTTGTTAGTGATTTTGAAAGCAATAAATATGTTGATAGCGCAAAAATCACGATTACTTCACCTGAAGATGATAAACTGAAATTTGAGGTAAAACAATTGGATAATGGTATTTATGAAATACACTGCAATTTTCCGGATAAAAAGATTTATTCATTAACGGTAAATATAAACTCTTCTTTGGGAGCAGATTTAATATCTATTCCCAACATTGAAGTAGGGAGAGAATTACCTAAAACGGAAGAGGTTGCAGAAGCAAAATCTTTTTTTGATAAGAGTTGGGTGTTAGTGTTCATCGGTTTTTTTGGTGCTTTGCTTTTAATGCTCACTTTGAATAAACTAAAAAGTAAGCGCATTGACGTTACATTTTTGGTTATTTTATTACTATTTGGCACTACTCCTTTGCCAACACAACAATTATTTGCACATGGCGGCGAAGATCATGGAGATGAAAGTAAAAAATCCGGTGGTAATGTTTCCGCGTCCATAGAGGTATTAAAGGAAACTCAATTTTTATTTAACATTTATACAAAAAAGATAGAAGTTGGGGATTTTACAGAAAGTACAAAATTATTCGGAACAATTATTCCATCCTCAAACGGCCAGGCTCTTATAACTACTCCACAAAATGGAAAAATTGTTTCTTTAAATGTAAATGTTGGTCAGCAGGTAAAGCAAGGACAGCAGTTAGCTGTTATTGAGCAAAACATTGACGCAGCGGCGCAAGTAAATTTGTTGGCTGAGAAAAACAATATTGACGCGGAATATGAGGCCGCTAAAAAAGAATATGAACGAATTAAAACAATTCAAGATATAGCTTCTAAAAAAGAGGTTTCAGAATCGGAGGCTCGTTATCAAAAAGCGGCAGAGAATAAAAAATTGTTTAACTCTTCGGGCGGTAGAACGATTGTGTTAAAAGCTCCTATTGACGGTATTATGGGCAACTTTACTTTTAGTATTGGTTCTACAATTAACGCTAATGAGGTAATATTTACAATTACCAACTTATCGAAAGTTTACGTTGAAGCGCAGGTTTTTGATAAAGATGCGGAAAAAGTAAATGAAGGCGTTAAATATAATGTGGTATGTACAAATGATAACCATAAGACAGCAGAAGTAAAACTACTGGCTTTAGGTCAAAGTATAAATCCTACAAATCAATCACAGCGGGTGTTATTTGAAATGGAAAATAAGGATGCAGAGTTTAAGATTGGAGAATTTGTAAACATTAATGTATTTGCTTCGCAAGCAAAAAAGAAAATAGCTGTTCCTAATAGTTCAATAAGCCAAATTAATGGTAAGTCAATAGTTTTTGTAAAAGATTTTGCCGAGCAATACAGCTTAGTTTATGTATTGTTAGGTGAAGACAATGGATCATATACAGTAATAGATAAAGGTGTTGAAGATGGAGAAAGGATAGTAACTAACGGAACCTATCAGTTAAAAATGATGTATTTAAATCAATAATTATAAATCATAAAATCCAAATAACATGAAAACAACGCTACAAAAGTTTTGCTGCATGAGTTTAACTCTGTTCGCAAGTATTTTTACGGTTGATTCGCAAACAATTGACCAATGTGGAACTATGCAGAATTTAGAAAGATTAAAGATTAAAGACCCAAAACTTGAACAGAAAATGGCTGACTACGAAGCACAAATTCAGCAATGGATTAAGAATAATATTGCAAGTAAAAGTGCCGTTGCAACGATAACAATACCTACGGTTATTCATGTTGTTTATAAAAACGGCACGGAAAACATATCAACAACTCTTTGTAATCAAATTATTCAAGTACTTAACGAGGATTACGGAAGAACTAATTCTGACACTACACAAACACCAGCAGTTTGGAAACCAATTGCTGCTAATACAGGGGTTCAATTTTGTCTTGCACAGAGAGATCCAAGTGGTGCGCCTTCAACCGGAATTGAAAGAAGATTGACTACAAATCCTAATTTTGCAACTGACGATAAAGTAAAATTCTATGCACAGGGAGGGCTCGATGCCTGGGACACAAAAAAATATTTTAATATTTGGATTTGCGACTTAACTCCGGGCCTGGGTGGATACGGAGAATTTCCAACTGGTACAGCGAGTAACACATTTGGGAATGTAACAGATTATGCAATTGTTGGCTTAGGCCAATGGGTAGCAACACACGAAGGAGGACATTGTTTTAACTTACGTCATATATGGGGTGATGATGCGGGGGCTTGTACCGGAAGTGACTTAGTAGCAGATACTCCTAATCAGGGTAATTCTTCGCCTGGCACTTGTCCTACATTTCCGACAACTGATGCTTGTACAACAACAGCACCGGGAATTATGTTTATGAATTATATGGATTATGGGGGAAATCCATGTAAAAATCTTTTTACAAACGGGCAATCAGCAAGGATTAATGCTGTTTTGGCAACCGTTCCTTATAACTCCTTAGCTACTTCTAACGGATGCCTTCCTGTTGTTTTATTAGCCAACGATGCAGGAAATCCAAGTATAATTACACCAAACGGAATGGTGTGTTCAACAAGTTTTTCGCCTGTTGTTCAGTTAAGAAATTGGGGAACAAACACTCTTACATCAGTCAATATAAATTACAAAATTGATAGTAACCCTGCTACAACTTTTAATTGGACAGGCAGTGTTGGTTCATTAACAATAATTAATGTTACCCTTCCAACAATGACGGCAACAGCCGGAAACCATGCATTTAAATGTTACACTACGCTACCAAACGTAACTACTGATGGTAATAACGCAAATGATACCGCTTACAGTGCTTTTAATGTAGTACCTATTGGTCAACCACTTCCTTTTAGTTATGGTTTTGAACCAACAACTTTCCCTCCAACCGGATGGACGCTATATAATCCTGATGCATCTCTTACTCTTGCAAGAACAACCGGAGCCGCAAATACAGGTGCAGCATCCATGTGGTTTAACAGTATTAATTATACGTGTAATGGCTGTATCGATGAAATCACAATGCCGAATCTTGATTTAACAACTATGAGCTCTCCCTTAATGAGTTTTCAAGTAGCCTATAGGTTACTGAGTGATCCAACGCAATCCACTACTTGGTCTGATTCACTCAGGGTATTATTATCAACGGATTGTGGCGTAACGTGGAATCAACTTTATTTTAAATATGGAAGCAATTTAACAACCATTCTTCCCCCCTTCTCTACCACGCCGTTTGTACCAGGTGCTGCAGACTGGCGCTTAGAAACAATTAATTTAGCATCTTATTCTGCGTTTAATAATGTTTTAGTGAAATTTAAAACTACATCTGATTACGAAAACAATATGTACATAGATGATATCAATATTGCTTCATCTACAGGAATTAAAACATATAACGCTTCGGAAAACATTAGTGTTTATCCAAATCCTACTTCGGGGGTAATTTCAATTAACTCTTCTCTCATAGGCGTTCAAGATTTTAAAGTAATTGTAACTACTATATTGGGAGAAAAAGTAAGCAGCCAAATAATTAGTAACACCAATAGCGCAACGCATAAAATTGATCTATCCAATCAGCCGGATGGAGTTTATCTCATAAATGTTATTTCCGATTCAAAATCACTAATCAATAAAGTAGTATTAAATAAAAATCAATAATTATAAACCATAAATCAAAAAAAAATGACAACAATTAAAAAAATGAAAACTACGCTTTTAGCAATCGCGATCGGCTTAGTAAGCGCAACAACTTATGCACAAGACCACGATAACAGTAAAGCGCCACATGGCGGCAAAGTTGAAGAAGCCGGAGCCTATCACATTGAAGCTTTAATTAAAGATGGCAAAGCCAACTTTTATTTATTGGACGGGAAAGCAAAACCAATGAGCAACAAAGGTGTTACAGGAAGTGCTGTTCTGCAATTTGCCGATGGAACAACAAAAACAGTTCAGTTAACTTCAAGCGGAACCGATGCTTTTACAACTGATGATGCCAAAGCAACAACTTACACTAACGCCATTGTAACGTTTAAGGTTGCCGGAAAAACTGCAACGTCAAAATTTAAAAGCAAAGGTGAATCAAAACCTCACGATCACAAAGAAGGAGAAGAGCATCACCATTAATCATTTTTTAACACCGATCTCAAATAATTGAGATCGCTGTTAATTCGTTTAAAACTAAAATTAACAAAACAAATATATGAAAGCAATATTAAAAAAAGCGGTAATTACATCTGGAGTTTTAACAACAATTTTTCTCTCATCCTGCGGAAATGAAAAAAAAGAAGTGCCTGATGTTGGACATCAGCAAACAGATACAGTATCGCATAACGCAGAGCATACTTATGCTTGTCCAATGCATCCTGAAGTAGTTGGTAAGGAAACCGACAAATGTCCAAAATGCGGAATGAAATTAGAGCATAACGATAATGCAGGTAAAGACAATGGATTAACTTATTTTATGCAATACAATTGTCATAAATCAGGTATTGAATCAGGTAAGGAATGTACATTATTGTTTACCCCGAAAATTAAAGGAAAAGAAAATGAAGCAGTGCCATTACAAGTAATACACGAAAAGAAACTTCATTTAATTGTTGTTTCTAAGGACTTAGCTTATTTTGAGCATATTCATCCCGAATATCAAGCAGATGGGTCTTACCAAATAAAGGTACTTGCTAAAGACCAACCTTACACCATTGGTAAAGGTCATAACGAAACGTATTTTAATAATGGTGGAGACTATATGCTGTTTGCAGATTATGCTCCAACATCCGGAAATCATCAATTGGAAAAAATACCTGTAACAGTAAAGGGCACTCCTTATAAAAACACAAACTACTCTAAGGAAAAATTAACTGTTAATGTTGATGGCTACACTGTTAGTTTAGAAGTAGAAGGTGGCAAGTGGATTTCTAACACACCTATACATATTAAAGCTGTGATAAAAAAAGGAACTCAGATTATGGACGCAAGTACTTTTGAAAACTATTTGGGTGCAAAGGCTCACATGATTGTACTTAAAACTGAAACCTTTGATTATTTACATGTGCATCCTGAAGTTGAAAACGGCAATTTTGATTTGCACACAACCTTCGAGACACCCGGAATATATCGCGGATGGATACAGTTTCAAACGGATGGAAAAGTTCATCCAGCCGATTTTGTAATTGTAGTGGAACAAGGCGATGGATCTGCAAAAACAGAAATGAAAGACATGATGCATTAATAGTATAAAGTGAGAATAATTTTTTCTTTAGCCATTTTGTTAATCGGTTTTACTTCTTTCTCTCAAATAGAATCAGGTAAAACCGATTTATCCAAAAAAAAGAAAGGCACGTTTTATTTATTGTGGGGTTATAACCGGGATTGGTATGCAAAAAGCACAATTCATTTTAAAAATAACGGCGATCCCAATTTGCAAAATGAAAAGGGGGTTTATGATTTTACATTATATAAGGTAACCGCATCTGACAGGCCACAATTTGATGCTATAAAAGACGTTGCTAATATAACTGTACCTCAATTTAATTTTAGAATTGGGTATTATTTTAATGATAAAAGAGATCAAGGGATTGAGTTAAACTATGACCACGCCAAATATGTTGTTAATGATTGGCAAACGGTAAGAATAAAAGGAAGTGCTTTTGGAAATTCGTTTGATAGAGATACTGTTTTAAATCCGAACTATTTTCATTTTGAGCATACGGATGGAGCAAACTTTTGGACGATAAATTATATGAAGCGCTTTAAAATTTATGAAAGTAAAAATAGCAAAAACAATATTGGGTTAATTGTTAAGCCCGGAATTGGTATTGTTTATCCTCGTACTGATGTAACCTTATTTGGTAACAGAGTAAACAATAAATGGCATATTGCAGGTGTTTGTGCAGCCGTTGAAGCTGGGTTGAGAGCTGAATTATTAAAGCACTTAACAATTGAGTTTACTGCTAAAGGAGTTTACGCAGATTATTTTGCAATTATAGTTCAAGGGAAAGGCAATGGACAAGCAAAACAGAAAATGTTTGCTTTCGAAGCAATTTTAAATATAGGATATTGTATAAATTGGTAGTTAATAAGTCAACACAAAAAACATGAGATATACAGTTAATATTGAATCAGGATACCGAACAAATATTTTTAGACTTAATCAAAATAAATATTGGGAACCATGTAAAGACGTGACGGTTTTAAATTGTAGTAGTTTTAATACAATGAACAGAGTTGATGTCGTTAGTCTATTAAAAACCGATATAAAACTTACAATAGAAGGAAAAGAATTTGAAATTGAACCGGATATGGGAACCGAACTCGGGAATGAAAATCAGTTGCATTATGAGATCTATGGATTCAGGAAAAACTATGGATTGGGAGAGAGATTCGTGACAAACTTGGAT
>CAYYUS010000116.1:0-7200 GCA_964474925.1 uncultured Akkermansia sp.
TTGAAACTGTTACTACCGGCATTACCGTGCTATTGGTTGGTTAAAACAAGCAATATCCCGTTGTGCTTGGGGTTGTATAATCTCCAGCAGCTAAGGTCCAGCCCGGAATAGAATTTGTTGTTCCTGTTGCTACACTTTCAAAGCCTTCGCTTACGCAAGAAGGAACTTGAGAAAAAGTAAAATTTACACTTAGGTAAGAAAAAATGAAACTTAAAAATAAACGTTTGTTCATGCCGCCTTGGTTTAGTAGATAAGAACCAAAGACATTCAACTTTTGTGCCAAGATTTGTTAATTAGATGATCTTGCGCTTTGTTTTGGTGGTTTCAGTAAGGATTTCTTTTGTGGTTTTTGCAATTTGCTCTGGAGAAAAACCACATTCGGTATACAACTCATTTTGTTCTCCGTGCTCAATAAATTCATCGGGAATTCCCAAACGTTTTACGATTGCTGAATAATTATTATCGGCCATAAATTCTAAAACAGCGCTTCCCATACCGCCTACTATGCAGCCATCTTCAACGGTAATTACTTTTTTGAATTTAGAAAAAACTTCGTGTAGTAATTCTTCGTCTATCGGTTTTGCAAAACGCATATCGTAATGCGCAACAGAAATATTTTCGGATTCTAGTTTTTCAATAGCTTCGGTAACTAAATTTCCGGGATGACCGATTGAAAGAATAGCAACATCGCTTCCGTCTTTTATTTTTCTTCCTTTACCAATTTCTAATTTCTTAAATGGTGTTTTCCATTCTACCATCACGCCATTTCCTCTTGGATAACGAATGCTAAAAGGTCCCTTTATTTCATCCAGCTGCGCGGTGTACATCAAATTACGAAGTTCTTCTTCGTTCATTGGAGCGCTTACGATCATGTTTGGAATGCAACGGAAATAGGCAATATCAAACGCACCGTGATGTGTTGGTCCATCTGCTCCTGCTAATCCTCCTCTATCTAAACAAAAAATAACTTTTAGTTTTTGCAAAGCAACATCATGCACTACTTGATCGTAGGCACGCTGCATAAATGAAGAATAGATATTACAAAACGGAACTAATCCTTGTGTTGCTAATCCTGCGCTAAATGTTACCGCGTGTTGTTCGGCAATTCCCACATCCACCGCTCTATCGGGCATTGCTTTCATCATAATATTTAATGATGAGCCCGATGGCATGGCGGGAGTAATTCCCATGATCTTTAAATTCTTTTCAGCCAATTCCACAATGGTATGTCCAAATACATCTTGGTATTTTGGAGGCTGAGGATCCTTTGGCGTTACTTTAATTATCTCGCCGGTTTCTTTATTAAAAACGCCGGGCGCATGCCATAAAGTTGTATTGCCTTCTTCGGCATATTTATACCCCTTGCCTTTTTTTGTAAGTACGTGTAATATTTTTGGGCCGGGAATATCTTTCATATCCGCAAGCACAGTTGCTAAACGCTGCACATCATGTCCATCTATCGGACCAAAATATCTGAACTTTAATGATTCAAATAAATTACTTTGCTTTAATAAAGATGTTTTTACAGCGTTCTCAATTTTTGAAGCGATCTCTTGGGCGTTTGGTCCAAATTTTGAAATTTTCCCAAGCAATTCCCACACTTTATCTTTTGCTTTATTGTAAGTATGTGATGTTGTAATGTCGGTTAAATATTCTTTCAAAGCACCTACGTTAGGGTCGATGCTCATGCAATTATCATTTAAAACAACAAGTAAATTTGCATTTTCAACGCCCGCGTGATTCAATGCTTCAAAGGCCATACCGGCTGTCATCGATCCATCGCCAATTACAGCAATGTGTTGTTTGTCTTTTATGTTTAAATATTTACTTGCAACGGCCATTCCTAAAGCTGCACCAATACTTGTTGAAGAATGTCCTACACCAAATGTATCATATTCGCTTTCGCTACGTTTTGGAAAACCGCTAATGCCTTTGTATTTTCTGTTGGTATGAAAAACATCACGGCGACCGGTTAAAATTTTGTGACCGTATGCCTGATGACCAACATCCCAAACTAACTGATCGTATGGTGTATTAAACACATAGTGCAATGCAACGGTGAGTTCAACAACTCCTAACGAAGCGCCAAAATGTCCACCTTTTACAGAAACTAGATCGATAATAAATTGACGGAGCTCATCACTTAATTGAGTGAGTTGTTCTTTCGACAGTTTTTTAAGATCTGCGGGAGAATTTATTTGAGCTAAAAGATCTCCGGGCACAAAGCCGGGACCGTCAACAATTTTCATTATACAAATATAGTCAATTTTAACAACGCTTTTACCTCCACCATATTGCCTTAAAAAACGTTAAATCAACAACTTATGGTTCATAACCGAACTTCATTATACCATTATTAGGGTATTTAATAAGGCCTGTAGTTTGGCGACCTTTGTAGAGTACATTATGGACACCTTATTATCAGAGCTAAAACCCGGCGAGCACGCGATCATTAAAAGTATTGCCGATAATGCCATGAAAACAAAACTCATTGAAATGGGATGTTTTCCGGGAGAGGAGTTGTACATCACAAAAATTGCGCCGTTAGGTTGTCCGTTTGCTATTTACGTTTCGGGTTACGAACTTAGCCTGCGCCAAAACGAAGCCATGAATATTGTGGTGGAAAGGTTGAATTAATTTTGAGCCCATCAAAAAAAGATCTGAAAGTAGTATTGTTAGGAAATCCGAACGCCGGAAAATCTACATTGTTTAATGCGCTCACGGGCCTCAATCAAAAAACAGGAAATTACAGTGGTGTAACTGTAGATAAACTTCAAGGAAGTTTTAAGTACAAAAATAATTCGGTTAACTTAATTGATCTTCCGGGAACGTATAGTTTGTTTGCCAAATCAACCGATGAAGAAGTTGCCGTAAAAGATCTTCTATCTCAAAAAGAAAAACCTGATGTTGTAGTTGTAGTTTTAGATTCAACCAACTTGCAACGCAATTTATTATTAGCTACTCAGGCTTTAGATCTTGGAATGAGAACAGTGGTTGTATTGAATATGATCGACGAGGCCATTTATCAAAACATAAACATTGATATTGATAAATTAAAAGATCTTCTAGGAGTAAATGTGGTTGCTATTGATTCGCGAACAAAAGAAGGAACAGAAAAAATAAAAGAAGCGATAGTGAATGCAGAAGTATCGAGAAATAAATTCTTTGATATTACTTCCACAAATGATTACGCTCAAATGGTGAATTCGCAATTTGAAAGTCCTTACAAAGTTGAATTGCAAAAGTGGGAAGAAGATGATAAGATCTATCGCCACAAGAATATTAAATACATTTATTCGCTATGCGTAAAGTCGCCCGAGCAATTAAAATTAAAAGAGCGCAGTACAAAAATTGATCGCATTGTAACGCATCCTGTTTTAGGTTATCTGGTCTTTATGGCCTTGATATTTGTTATCTTTCAATTTATTTTTTATGTGGCTGAATATCCAATGGGTTGGATAGAGGATGCGTTCATTAATTTATCGTCGTTCATTAAATCCAATTTGCCAGCAGGAATTCTTAATGACCTTATTAGCGATGGTGTTGTTGCGGGTATCAGCGGCGTATTAATGTTTGTTCCGCAAATAACATTTTTATTTTTGTTCATCGCTTTATTGGAAGATTCTGGCTATATGGCGCGGGCCAGTTTTATAATGGATAAAATAATGCGCAAGTTTGGTTTGAACGGAAGATCAGTAATTCCTGTAATTAGCGCCACGGCTTGTGCGGTTCCTTCTATTATGTCGACGCGATCAATAAGTAATTTTAAAGAACGCCTGATCACTATTTTTGTTTTACCAATGGTAAGTTGTTCGGCGCGCTTACCGGTTTATACGTTGTTGATCTCCATGATGTTTCCTTCAACTATCGTTTTAGGTTTTTTAAATTTAAAAGGAATTGTTTTGTTTGGACTGTATGTTCTTGGTTTTGCATTTACATTAATAACTGCATTTTTAATGCAAAAATTACTAAAAACAAAAGAAGCTTCTTTTTTTATGATGGAAATGCCGGTGTACCGCATTCCCCTTTTAAGAAATGTGGCGCTTGGAGTTATTAATAAAATAAAAGTGTTTGTGTTTGACGCCGGAAAAGTGATCCTTTCTATTTCCATTATTTTGTGGTTCTTGAGTAATTATGGTCCGGGTAATGCAATTGAAGAGATAGACAAAAAATATGCGAATGCTGAATACGGGCATGTTGGTGAGGCCGATCCAAACTATTACTCTGACTTTATTGCCTCCAAAAAATTAGAAGCCTCTTACATTGGCGTATTAGGAAAAGCTATCGAGCCGGTTATTCGCCCACTTGGTTACGATTGGAAAATTGGCATTGCCCTCATAACATCATTTGCCGCACGCGAAGTTTTTGTAGGAACTATGAATACTATTTATGGCGCCAATGGAAATGAAAAAGGGATCCAAGAAAAATTAATGTCGGAAAAGGACGAGAACGGAAATTTAAAATACACTATGGCTGTTTGTTTTAGCTTAGTTATATTTTACGTTTTTGCTATGCAATGTATGAGCACCATTGCAGTTGTAAAGCGTGAAACTAAAAGTTGGAAATGGCCGGCAATTCAGTTTGTGTATTTAACAGCCTTGGCTTATCTATCAGCATTATTGACTTATAATGTTTTACGTTAAACTCGCAGCCAATATCTCCTTATTATCACAACTGGCCAATCCCATTTTACATCTGGTAGCTACTTTTCAATTATCTTGATATACATTTGTTAAAGATCAAGTTCATCAAACGAATTTTAAATCAAGCCTATGAAAAAAATTATTTACTTACTACTATCTACGCTATTCTTTCAAGTATCTGCTCAGGTTTATCCAAGCCAAAACATTAGTTTGGTTGCGCATATAAATCCAAATACCTCAACGGTTAATCTTCCTAATGGTAACCAAAGATATTCAGGATGCTGGGGATGGTTTCAGGCCTCAAAAAATAAAGAATACGCCATCTCCGGTGGTACAAACGGCACATATTTTATTGATATATCAAGTCCTGCAACACCAACTGTTTGCGATTATGTAGCCGGACAAAGTGTTTCAACGTGGAGAGAAATAAAAACATATCAAAATTACTGTTATGTTGTTAGTGATGCCACCTTTCCAAATTTATTTCAAATAATAGATATGCAATATTTACCTGATAGCGTTCATGTGGCTTATCAAGGTGTTGATCTCTTCTATTTATCGCATACCATTTGGATAGACAACGATAAATTATATTGTGGCGCTCCTACGCATTCCGCTTCTAATTCAAATATGGCCGTTTATAGTTTAGCTACACCAACTGCTCCTGTATTAATTAGAAAACTGCAAGACGATTATCCATTCATAACCTATGTACACGATATGTACACCCGTAATGATACCATTTTTGCAAGTTGTGGGTATCAAGGTTTGTATTTGTTTCAACTAACCGCAAGCAATACATTTACACAATTAGGATCCTTTACAAATTATGCTTCAGGTAGTTCGTATAATCACAGCAGTTATCTTACTCAAAATGGTAAGTATCTTTTGTTTTGCGATGAAGTTCCTTCCGGTAAACCAATTCGAATAGTTGATGTGCAAAATTTTTCTAATATTGTTCAAACCAGCACCACTATTCCCTATCCACAATCAACGCCACATAATCCCTATTTGATCGGGAATGATCTTGCGGTTATTTCGTGTTATCAAGAAGGATTGATCGTTTACAATATTTCAAATCCTGCCGCACCTTTTGTTGCCGGATATTTTGATACATACCCCATTGGCGGAGCGCCTTCCGGAAATTATTTTGGTGGGCCATATAAGGGCAATTGGGGTGCATATCCTTATTTACCAAGCGGATTAATTGTTGCCAACGATATGCAAAATGGTGTTTTTATTTTAGACCCCAGTGCGGCATATTCCAATTCGGTTGGAGTTAATTTGCCAACAAGCACAGTTGGGTTAGACAAATATTCTCTAAATACTAATTTCGGGATTTATCCGAATCCTGCTTCAGATAAAATAAATATTAATTATTCGAGCACTAATGACGTGGCTTTACAAATAACAAATATGCTTGGCGAAATCGTTTTTGAAAAAACATACAAAGGTGGTATTAACGAAAGTTTATGGATATCGGAATTGAAAGACGGAACTTATCTTATCAAAATTATAGAAGAAGATAATAGTGTAGTTAAGAAATTGATCGTACAACATTAAAGCTCTTAAAATTGAACGCACTAAATCTATAAGTCACTAAATAAAAAAGCCCCGTAAAACAGGGCTTTTTTTATTTCAATATTTAATAATTATTCGATCTTAATACAGCCGTCCTTTATAGTGATCTTTGCGCCGTTTTTTACTTTTACCCAACCGCACGAAGTTTTAATTTCAACTTCTGATGCGCTTGTTTGAATAGATGTAGCGCCGCTTGTTGAAGCAGAAAATTCAACTTTTTGAGTTGATCCATTGGATTTAACTTCCATGGTGTATTTTTGCGAATCTTTATTGTAGTAACTGATAGTAAATGCACTCGCAATAGTTGTTACCAACAAAAAAGCTGCCGTAAATAATGTTTTTAATTTCATAGGTTTGTTTTTAGGTTTACTCAAATCTACACTTTTTTTATTCTCAAAACAAGCCCTTCCAAATATCCTCACTCACCTCATTTGCCCAAGTAACTTTTAAATTTGGGGTGCGTTCCATTTCGCGTTTGATGGCAAATTGCGCTTCTTTATTACGAGCCCAGCTCCGGCGGGCAATTCCGTTATTTACATCCCAGAATAACATTTGATTTAATCTTCTCTCGGCATCTTCACTTCCATCTAATACCAAGCCAAATCCTCCGTTGATCACTTCGCCCCAACCAACACCGCCGCCGTTGTGTAAACTTATCCATGTTGCACCACGAAATGCATCGCCAACAAAATTTTGTACGGCCATATCCGCAGTGAATTTACTTCCATCATAAATATTGGATGTTTCACGATAAGGAGAATCTGTTCCGCTTACATCATGATGATCTCTTCCTAAAACTACAGGCGCCGAAATTTTTCCTTCTTTGATCGCTTTGTTCATGGCTAGCGCAATTTTTATGCGCGCTTCGCTGTCGGCATATAAAATTCGTGCTTGAGATCCTACCACTAAATTATTTTGTTGCGCATCTTGGATCCAAACTAAATTATCGTGCAACTGTTGTTTAATTTCTGAAGGC
>CAYYUS010000117.1:0-7192 GCA_964474925.1 uncultured Akkermansia sp.
ATGGAAGCGGTGTCCATATGCCCTTTGTTGAAAGCAACAATACCACGATTCTTAAGATCATTACTATACACTTGATAGTAATTTCTTAAATATGGGTTGTTCGGATATAAACGCTCCGCATTTTTCCAATAGTATAGCGCTTCAAAATCCTTACGTAATTTAAAGTATGCTAAACCTAAATTCAAATAACCGTTTACGTAACGTGGATGCAATTCAATAGCGTGTTTTAAGAACGCTATACCCTTATATAAAGCAGCTTCGCGCTTGTTTGCATATCCGCCTTGTTTTACTTCTTCATCGGTTACAACTAAAGTTCCATTGTAATCATTGAATTTTGTTGAATCCTGACCCACAACTTGTATACCAGTAACCTCTTTTGTATCTGCCAGGTCAACCCAACGTGCGCCGGCATTTCCTAATACTAACACCGAGTGCGGCATTGTTTTTACATCTTTCAAGAATAAGGTAACGTCGTTCTTCCAATCAAAATTACGCTCCCATGTTTTGCATCCAAAAAGGAATCCAACCACCAATACAAAACTCACTAAAACCGATCGGCGTAAATTCAATTGTATGTTGGCGAGTTTATCAAATCCTTTAAGAATAACATAAGCTGCACCAATACAGAAACCAATAGATGAGTGAAAGATCAAACGTTCGCCCATGGTAGCACCAATATCCATTAATACGTTACCGATCATTAATGCGAAAATGATATAGGTCATTAAGGCAAACCCTAATATGTGTTTCTTAATTGTATAATACACTGCTCCAACCAACATTCCAATGTGAAGCACAATTGACAACAAGAAATCCCAATCGCCGAAGTGACGGTAAGGAATTGTTTTGAACGAATAATCAGATGATAATGGATGAGGGAACACTAACAACTGTAGATATTTTAAAAGCACATATCCTTTTGTTGCAAAACGCTCTTCGCCATTTGCCAATAAATATGGATTGTTCAATATCTCTGTATCAGGAACTCCCGGTTTTAATTTAACAGCCATTAAACGCATTGCCAAATACACCAACATTACAAAGTATAACCAACTCATTAGCGTATGGAAATTCTTTGTTTTATTAGTTCGTCCAATTACAAAAACGCCTAAGATCAAATATACAAACGGCCATAACCAAAATGCCTTGATCGGTTTTGCGCCCGGTTTTGCATGCATGTCAAAATCACGTTTCATGTATAACATTAAAAATGCTGCTATCACAAATATCCCCCCAACCACTAACACGTTCTTCATCTCTTTTGTTTTCAAAAGTTTTAGAAGCGCGTCTTTGTTTAAGTGTTTACCAACATCAATATCATTCTCAGTAAATGTGTAAACTGCTAAAGGCAATAAGAATAATAGGAACACCGCGTACTCTTTTGAAAGCACAGCGAGCAAGAACATGAAGCTGGCCCAGAACAGGTCCTTCCAGGTTTTGGTCTCTATGTATTTAAACGAATAGAGGAAGGTGAGCGAGACGAATATCAATGAGAAGATCTCGTCGCGACTTTTTACATTGGCAATTGCTTCCGAATGTATTGGATGCATGGTGAATAATAACGCCGCTAAAAAAGCAAGGTCAGGATTTTTGCGGAAAAAGCATTTAGCAAATACTAAATACAAGAACACACAACCTAAAGCAAACGTCCAAATATTATTAAAGTGACGAACCTTGGCGCTATACACTTGGCAATCTACCTCATTAAAGATCCCGTCAACGTTAAGATCCTCGTCAAACTCATTTTTAAAGTTCTTGTTCAGGTCCCAACAACTGTAGCACTCGTTACCTTGCACAACACCATCACTATTCACATCAACGTAATCGTTGAACTCATAATTTACTTCCGGCCGCCCACAATCTGATGTGTGGGGCACGGGTTTATCATCTAAGACATTGTTTTGATTAAGATCTCGTACTTGCATGTACAACCCACTTCTGTACGCACCTAAAAATTGCTGTTCAACTGCAAAACTTACAACAGATAAAGGACGGTAACGACCACCGGCCAGTTGATCGGTAGCACACATGCGGCGATAAAAACTTTCGTAAGCATCTTTAGTTAAAATATCAGGAATACCTCTGAATCCCTTTAATACGTGATCATTTTGGTGAATAATGATACCGTCATCCAGCGCATACTCACCATTGATAGAGGTGATGTAGAACGTAAAACCAATGATACCGATAAGGATAGAGGCTAACTTTTGGTTAAGGAATGGGAAATAGGTGAATTTTGAAGTCAACTCCGGTAAAGAGGGTTGCTTTGCTGTTGTTTTAGTTTCGCGTGCCATAATTAAAAACCTGAAAATACAAAAATAATAGGAAATAGGTATGGGTTTAGCCTTATTTAAAAAAATATTTTTCTTTCAAAAAGCCCATTATACAGCCAATACACTCCAAACCCGCCTAAGTTCATAGAAATATGGCTTTTACAGGGAAATATTGTTAATTTGCATTGACAATGAAGCTCCTGAGAAACAAATACTTTTTGCTTTACCTGGTTATAGCTCTTTTTCTCGGGTCATTTTATATCAATTTAAGTGGAACTAAAACGCTGGCGGATCTTTCTCAGCAAGCTTCGCAACGGCTGAACGAAAAATACAACGAACTTAAGGATGCCGCCGAGATGGCCAGGGGCTTAGACCCTGAAAAATTACAAGATCTTTATGCAGTTAACGATATTGGCATTTACATTTTTACCAACCAAAAATTAGCGTACTGGAATAATTCGCAAATTCCTATTCCCACCAAATTTACTGCCGAACTCAAACCCGAACTTGTAAAGTTAAGAAATGGGTATTACTTGGCGCATCATATCACTCAAGGAAATAATACCTATTTGGCTTTATGTATCTTAAAAACCAAATACGATCTTCAAAACGATTACTTAGAAAATAACTTTACGGCTTGGCTTGATCTACCGGCAGGACTCGATCTAAAATTAAGCAAGATCGCCGGAAGTGAAGTGAATTTGAATAATGCGCTTTTGTTTTCTATTTCAGGAAGTGAGCTCAATTATAAAACGCAGGGAACAATTGGCGCGCTAACTTTTTTATTCTTTTTGATCTGTGTTCTTCTTTTACTATTTGTATTGATCCAAATAAAACGCCAACCATTTGCATTGCTAGGAATAATTTACGTTGCCGTTATTTTCGTTCTTCGTTTTTTAATGCTTCAATTCAAATGGCCGGGATATCTTTACCAAGGGGATCTGTATGATCTTATCCTTTTTGGAAATGCGCAATCGTATCTCAATTCGTATTTGGGCGATCTTATTTTAAATTCTATTTTACTTATTTGGTTAAGCATCATTTGTTATTATTGGCTCAAGAATTCCAAGAACCCGATCGGCAAGATCATTTATGTTGGATTAAGTATCGGTTTGCTTTTTACAAATCTGTTCTTTCATCATCACATCATCAATAGCATTATTAGTAACTCTACTATTTCGTTCGACTTTCTAAATCTCCTCAATCTGCATTGGTATAGTTATGTGGCCTTATTGCCTATTGTATTAGTGAACATTTCTACACTCATGTTGCTGTACATTTTATTTAAGTACGCCATGAAACAAAATTTGCGTTCCATACTTTTCTATTTAGGCATCACATTCATTCTTTCATTGGTACTTAATTTTGTTTTTCCGTTTAATTATTGGATGGAAAAATGGTGGTTCTTCCCAATAAGCGTACTTATTTTGATCATTGGCTACCTCAAACTTGAAAAAAATATTTTGGCAGTTGGCGGTATGTTGCTTTTAATGGCAGTGATCTCGTCAGCCATTCTAAATTTTTATATCTCAAAAAATCAACAACAAGATTTTGAGGTGCTATCTTACAAATTAATTGATAGACAAGATGCTGTTTTAGAAAGTGAATTCTTAAATCTATCTGATAGGCTTCAAAACAATGCGCAGATCAATTCACTTAGTCAATTTGTGGGTTTTAATGGCGATAAAGAATTTTTGCAATTACTAAGGCAAAGTTTCTTCTTTGGCTATTTTGATCGTTACAATATCGAGTTCTCAATGTTTGATGAGGATTGTAAAGCACTTATTCAAAATACACAGCCTATTTTACGCAACGAAGGGTTTTTTGAAGAACAAATAAATTATCAGTCCTCAAAAACAGCGAGCCCTAATTTATTTTTTATTGATCAATACAAAAATAATTCGCGTTACATGGCACGCATTGAATTGGGTAAGAACAAACTTTATATCATGTTCGAGCCAAAATATTTTGAAGAAGTTGGCGCATTCCCCGACCTGCTTATTGATGCCTCACAGCAAAAATTAGATAAATTACGTAATTTAAGTCGTGTTGTGTATCGTTCGGGCATCAACAATAAAATGTATGGCGATTTTAATTACCCTGTGAATTTGAACGATTCAGCAACCTTAAGTAAAGTTGATCCACAATACAGGCATTATTATTTGTATCCCGACGAGAACTCAACGGTGATCATTTCAACCAAAACCAAAAATTTAAGTTACTTCTTTACATACAATTCTTATCTATTCTTACTTTTCTCGCTGATCGCTTATTTAAGTTATCTCGCCTATTCTCTTTTCTTTTCAGAGCGTAAGGTCACTTCTTCGTTAACGCGTCGTATTCAAACAACCGTTATTCTTTTACTGTTGGTTTCCATTGCCGCGGTTGGAATTACTTCAAGCAAATTAGTGTCGGATCAGTTTGATAAAGACAATGAAAAACAATTGCAAGAAAAATCCAACAGTATCCTTAGCGAATTATCGGGTGTATTGCAAAACAGCGATACCATCAGCGATGTTTCAAAAGAATTGATAGATCTTACCATTAAAAAATATGCGCAGATCTTTAAAAGCGAAGTGAGTGTATTTGATAATACCGGCCAATTGTATATTAGCAGTCAACCACGCTTATACGAATTAGGGTTAGCGGCACCACTGCTTAATTCAAAAGCTTTGGCCAATTTAAAGAACGATCTGGTTTCGAGTTATACTTCAAAAGACAAAGCAGGTAATTTAGATTATTTATCCTTGTACGCGCCCATCTATAATGCCAATAAAAAATTAATGGGGTATTTGAACTTGCCATATTTTGGTAAGCAAAGTATTCTTGATAATAAATTGTCGGGTATTATAAGTACGCTTATTAACGTGTACGTTATTTTATTTATCATTAGTATTCTTTCAGGTTTGATCCTCTCGGGATATATTACTTTACCATTGCGAATATTAAAACAGCAAATGGCCAATGTTGCTTTAGGAAAACAGAACGAGGCCATTTTGTGGGAAAGCAATGATGAAGTTGGAAAGCTGGTGAGCGAATACAATTCGATGATAGAAAAATTGGATACAAGTGCGGGACTTCTAGCAAAAAGCGAACGTGAGACAGCATGGAGAGAAATGGCCAAACAAGTAGCGCACGAGATCAAAAATCCATTAACGCCAATGAAATTGAATCTTCAATATCTGCAGCATGTAATGAAGAATGATCCCAAAGATTTTGAAGAACGTTTTACAAAAGCAAGTAATAATATCATTGAGCAAATTGATGCGCTGGCGAATATTGCAACTGAGTTCAGCAACTTTGCCAAATTGCCAAGTGGTGAGTTAGAAAAAATAAACTTGGTAGAAGTGATCAACTCTACCGTTGATCTTTTTGAAAAAGAAAAGAAGGTAAAGATCTCCGTTGATCTGCATTCAAAAGACATTCCGGTAAAAGCCGACAAAGAACAAATGCTGCGCGTATTTAATAATTTACTTACCAACGCTCTTCAGGCAACTTCCGAAGTAAAAGAAGCACATATAGAGGTAAGAAGTTCGGAAATGGAGAATGGCAAAGGATATGTGATCACAATTGCAGATAACGGTTGTGGCATTCCCGAAAATTTAAAACAAAATATTTTTACTCCAAACTTTACCACTAAGTCAACAGGATCAGGTTTAGGTTTAGCCATGATCAAAAATATTTTCGATACCATTGAAGCAAGTGTTTGGTTTGAAAGTGAAGAAGGAAAAGGAACTGTTTTCTATTTGGAATTTAATAAAGAAGATGCGTGAGTAAACCCGGAGGACGGCCCGAAAAAGGTCCCGAAAAAAAGATCATGAACGAAACCATGCAGGGCGAATGTCCTAAATGCGGCGTTACTGAAATTATTTGGAGAGAACGCGTGTTGTTAGAAGGAAGTTTAGAGAATTATCACGTGATGCATACCGAGGTGGACGACTACTACGAATGCAAAACCTGTAAGAATAATTGGAAAGAATTTAGTTATCTATAAAATTGTAAATTTGTAACATGGAACGTATACCGGTTTTAAAAACATATAAAATTTATATTGGCGGACAATTTCCGCGCACGGAGAGTGGACGCTATTATGAATTAAAAGACCTGCCTGCCGGCAAGGCAGGTAAAAGCAAAAAACTCATTGCCAATATGTGTTTATCTTCTCGTAAAGATCTGCGAAACGCTGTAACAGCTGCCCGATCGGCCTTTGCGGGATGGAGCGGAAAAACAGCATTTAACCGTTCGCAAATACTTTACCGCATTGCCGAAATGCTGGAAGGAAGAAAAGCGCAATTGAAGGAAGAGTTGATGTTGCAAGGCTCCAACGCCAAACAAGCGGAAGCAGAAGTTGCGTTGAGCATCGACCGATTAATTTATTATGCCGGATGGTGCGATAAATATTCAGCTTTATTTAGTTCTGTAAATCCGGTTGCATCGTCGCATTTTAATTTTTCGGTTCCGGAACCAACAGGCGTTGTAACTATTATTGCCCCTGAAGAATCTTCTTTATTAGGGTTGGTAAGCGTAATTGTACCGGTGATTGCGGGAGGAAATACCTGCGTTGTTTTAGCATCAGAAACCAAACCATTATGCTCAATTACATTCTCTGAAATATTGGCAACATCTGATCTTCCAGGAGGCGTTGTAAATATTTTAACGGGTACTACAAAAGAATTGCTTGAGCATTTTTCGAGTCACATGGATGTGAACGCCATTGTTTATTGCAGAAAAGACAAGAACGAAATAAAAGCCATTGGCGAACATGCATCACTAAATGTAAAGCGTACGTTCTATTGGGCAAAAGATTGGAACAAGGACGAAAATCAAAATCCTTATTTAATTTTAGATCTTCAGGAAACAAAAACTACCTGGCATCCTATTGAGAATATTGGCATTGGCGGTGCGAAGTATTAGCATCC
>CAYYUS010000118.1:0-7189 GCA_964474925.1 uncultured Akkermansia sp.
GTAAAATACGGAGGCATCGGCTATACGTTCAAAATTATCGGTTTTGTTTGCTATAAGAAGTATTTTCTTTTTGCTTTTCCTAACTATGTTGGCTACTTCCTTATCAAATGGAGTAACACCTTCGGCAACATCCACAACAAATAACACTAACGAACATTCTTCAATAGCCAATCCAACTTGTTTAGCGATCTCGCTTTCAAAAATATCATCACTTCCTTTGATATATCCACCGGTATCAACCAAACTAAATTCAACACCACCCCATTCGGCTTTGCCGTAATGTCTATCGCGCGTAACACCCGCAATTTCGTCAACTATTGCCTGACGCGTTTCGGTGATACGGTTAAAAAGGGTTGATTTTCCTACGTTTGGCCTCCCAACTATCGCTACTATATTTGCCATGAGGCTGCAAATTTAACAAAATAAGTTTAATGAGCCTCTGTATTGCAAAAACTACCTTTTGTTTGTATATTTGGTTTGATGGCTAAAAGGGCATTCATATTACTTTTTGTGGTTTTTTGGCCCTTTTTTATCACATTAGCCCAAAACAGTCCCGAAAGACGTGTTGTTATACCCCAAGCCCATTCATCGTTAAAATTTACCGAGAATTTAGGCCAGTGGGATGATAAAATTCTATTTAGAGCACAGCTGGATGGTGGATTGCTTTTTTTTGAGAAGAACTGCTTAACCTTTAATTTTTACGATAAAAATAAATTAAGATCCATGCATAATGGCGGGGTTGAGAAGAAATTATATAAGGATTATAATATCATGTGTCATGCCTATAAAGTACACTTTGATGGATGTAATTCGGAAATTAAAGTAGAAAAAGCGAAAAAGGGAGAAGACTACGAGAACTTTTACATGGGCAACGATAAAACCAAATGGAAAGGTAACGTAAGAAACTACCATCAAATTTGGATGCGGAATATATATAATGGGATAGATTATGAAGCAATAACTTCTGTTAGTGGGATCAAGTATAATTTTATTTTGAAGCCTAATGCAAACCCTCAAGAAATTAAGATGCGGTATGAAGGTGTGGATAAGATCAAACTGAAAGATGGAAGTGTAAGAATAAAACTTTCAATAACCGAGATCGTTGAGCAAAAACCATACGCGTATCAAACCATCAAAGGTGTTGTGAAGGAAGTAGTTTGCAAATACACTTTAACTGATAACGTTCTGGGATTTGAATTCCCAAATGGATACGATAAGAATTATGAGTTAGTGATCGACCCTGTTTTAGTTTTCGCAGCACAATCCGGATCTACCGCCGATAATTTTGGAATGACAGCAACATTCGATCTGCAAGGTAATTTATATAGCGGCGGAACTGTTTTTGCTATTGGATATCCATTTGTAACAGGATCGTACAGTAACGTTTTTAATGGCGCTCCCGCTTATGGTAATACAGATATTGTACTTACAAAATACAATGCTGTGGGAAATACGTTGTTGTATTCTACCTACATGGGTGGTATGGGAACAGAAGTTGTTTCCAGTTTAATTGTTGACAAAGCAAATAATTTATACCTCTATGGTGCAACCGGCTCAACTAATTTTCCAACTACAGCAGGAGCGGCTTATCCTAATTTTGCCGGCGGATCAAATATTGGATTTGTAAGTAATGGCTCCGTATTTTTTAATGGAACCGATATTTACATTGCTAAATTCAATCCAACAGGAAGCGCTTTATTGGGCTGTACATATTATGGTGGAAGCGGAAACGATGGTGTGAATTATTTAAGCAATACGTATACACTTTCGTTTAGTATGGCACCGGCTGCAGGATTTTCGGTTACCAATACCACTAACTACGATTCGTTGCAAACTAATTATGGTGATACTTACAGAGGTGAGATTCAGTTAGACACTTTGAATAATGTTTACATTGTAAGTACAACACGATCGAGTGATCTTCCAATGGTTGGAGGTTTTGATAATACCATTAACGGAGGTGCGGATGCTGTTGTTGCAAAGTTCAACACAAATTTAACCGGATTGATCTATAGCGGTTTTTTAGGGGGAAGTCAGAACGAAAGCGGAAATGGATTATTTGTGACTCCAAATTTTGAAGTGTTTGTAACAGGTGGAACATGCAGTAATAATTTTCCAAATACAGCGGGAGGTCATGCGCCTACTTACCAAGGTGGTACCACCGATGGTTTTTTAGCGCATATTAATTCGGCAGGAAATGCGATCATGCAATCTACCTATGTTGGAACAAACTTGTACGACAATTCATTTTTTGTGCAATGTAATGCAGCAGGCCAACCGCATGTGTATGGGCAGTCGTTAGGAAATATGCCCGTGATCATGGATGCAAGCGCTACAACAATTTTTAGTGTTGCAAATACACATCAGTTCGTTACAAAGTACAACACTGCTTTAACTTCAAAGTTAATGTCAACCGTATTTGGAAATAACACCAACAACATCGATATCTCTCCTTCTGCTTTTGCTGTTGACGAATGTAATGGCAATATTTATCTTTCAGGATGGGGAGGAAATATTCTCATAACAAATTCGGCTATTTCAAATATGCCGATATTAAATCCAACGCAAGCTACCACAACAGGCTATGATTTTTATTTAATGGCCATGAAGGTAAATGCATCTTCGCTATTGTATGGTTCTTATTTTGGAGGTAATACAAGTCAGGAACATGTGGATGGTGGAACCTCTCGTTTTGATAGGAAGGGAGTTATTTACCAATCGGTGTGTGCGGGCTGTAACGGAAATCAAGATTTTCCGGTAACACCAAATGCGTGGCCTTGTCCAACTTCATCTAATTGTCCAACACCAAACTTATCTTCCAACTGCAACAACGGCGTTTTCAAAATTGATTTTCAACTCCAAGCGCCTACGTCATCTATGAATACCAATACAATTATTGGTTGCGCGCCACTCACCGTTAATTTTACTAATAACAGTCCTGGAACAGGTTTCTTGTGGCATTTTGGTAATGGACAAACAAATTCGGTTACACTAAATCCTTCTTTCACCTATACAGCTGGTGGTACTTATACTGTTTCGTTAGTAGTATATGATACAACTAAGTGCGTAAAAAAAGACAGTAGTTTTAAAGTGATCACTGTAAATCCAAAACCGGTATCTGCCTTTACTTCTACACTTGCGCATTGTTCTAATACCTTCTCCATAACAAATACAAGTACAGGAGCGGGCTTGACGCACGTTTGGAATTTTGGTGATGCATCGCCAACTTCAACTTTGTCGAGCCCTAATCATACTTACACAACTTCCGGACCTTATACAATTACACTTATTACCACCAATTCCTTTGGTTGTAAAGACACGCTCCTTCGGCCTATCAATGTATTTATTTTTAATCCAACGGCAATAATGGATCTTATTTGTGAGGGAGAAACAGCAAATTTGTCGGCCACCGGCGGCACAAGTTATACGTGGACACCCGCCGCAACTTTGAACAATCAATATATTCCTAATCCAACAGGTAATCCAACAGTAACTACAGTTTATACAGTAACCATCGAAAATAATGCGGTAGCTCCATCGTGCTTGGCCGATATTGTTACAACGATCATTGTAAATCCAAAACCAACTGCTGCATTTTCTTACAGTATAAATCCTTGCGGTGGCGGCGTGTATTTTTCCGATGCTTCAACGGCGAGCATCACTGCTTGGAATTGGAATCTTCAACCTTTACCGGTTATAACAAGTACACTGCAAGATCCATATCATTTTTATCCTAATGGAGGAACGTTCACTATTTCATTGATCGCAACAAATCAATTTGGTTGTATTGATACAACTAGTCAAGTTCTTTTAGTTCCTGTTCCACCACCCTTATCAATTACTGCTGCAACAACTATTTGCAAAGGCAATAGCGTACAACTTTTAGCAACGGGCGGTGTTTCGTATACGTGGACTCCAGGCGCAACATTAAGCGCAACAAATATTGCAAACCCAATTGCCACACCAACTATTAGCACCGGGTATTCGGTGGTGGTTACAACATCTAACAATTGTAATTTTCTACTTCTTACAGGAGTTGTGGTTAATTATTTATCCAATTCTCCAATTTCGGCAACGGCAACACCAACGCGCGTAGTGCAAGGAAACACAACAACATTGGTTTACAATGGCGATCCGGGCGCTTTGGTTACTTGGTCGCCTAGTACATTTTTAACGCCAAAATCAGGATACGTAGTAACTGCTCAACCTGATAGGCCAACAACATACACGGTTATTGCATCTAACGGTGGATGTAAAGAAACACTTTATGTATTTGTTGATGTTGTATTATCGGGATGCGAAGAAGGTGATGCCTTTGTGCCAAATACATTTACACCAAATGGTGATGGACAAAATGATATTTTATATGTGCGCGGAATAAAAGTAGAAGAAATTTATTTTGCCGTTTACAATCGTTGGGGCGAAAAAGTGTTTGACACCTACGATAAAAAAGTGGGTTGGGATGGAATTTACAAAGGCCGACCTGCTGATGTTGGCGTATTTGGTTGGTACCTCAAAGTAAAATGTTACGATGGTAATGAGACCTTTAAGAAAGGGAACGTTACCTTGATCAGGTAGTATTCAATCCTCATTTAACGTATTTTTAGCTTTTTAAAGCTCCAAAAACCCCTTTATACCTCCTTTTTGGCCATTTGTATAATTGTTTTGAGGGTGCCGCTAAACTGGGTAACTTTACGGGAGCAAAAATTCCTATGAAAACAGCACTACGCATTCTTACACTTTTTATCCTTATTTCTTCTAATGCCTTATTTGGTCAAATGCCCGGTGGTGGTAACCAAAAAGATATGCTAAAAATGATGAAAGACATTAAAGGACGTGTATATGGTAAAGTAATTGATGCCAAAACAAAAAAGCCGGTTGAGTTTGCTTCTGTTGTGTTGTTATGGTATAATAAAGATAGTGCTATTGCCGGTGGATTTACTGAAGATAATGGCGATTTTAATTTGGAAGGACTTCCTGCTATGGGAGGTTTTAGATTACGCGTAACGCAAGTAGGCTACAAAACCTTTGAGCAAAAAATTTATATACAAGCCCCACAAAAATTAGAGCAAGACCTTGGAAACTTGGCGATGGAGATCGATCCAAAATTATTGAACGAAGTTGAAGTAGTTGCCGAGAAAGCAACATTTCAAATGAGTGTTGACAGAAAAGTGTACAATGTAGAAAAAGATCTTTCGGTAAGGGGTGGAACAGGTTTGGATGTATTAAAGAATGTGCCGACCATAACGGTTGATGGCGATGGAAATGCAACGCTTCGAGAAAAAGCAGTACAAATATTTATTGATGGAAGACCAACCACTTTAACTATGGCGCAAATTCCGGCTGACGCCATTGAGCGCGTTGAAGTGATCTCGAATCCTAGCGCAAAATTTGCGGCCGATGCAAGTGGCGGTATCATTAATATTGTTTTAAAGAAAAGTAAAAAACCCGGCTACAATGGAATGTTGATGGGTTATGCAGGAACACAAGATAAATACGGTATCACCGGAAATATAAACGTGAAAGAAAATCCGTTCAATATCTCTTTGATGTATTCATTAAATGCCACGCAAACCGGTACAACATTTGGTTATACCGATCGTACAGATTATAATTATATCACACCCGGTAATACGCTTGATTATAGATTAGACAATAGCACACTTTCAAGAAATCGTTTTCAATTTGCAAGAGGAAGTGTTGATTACAATATCAATAACCGAAATAATATTGGCATCTCTTACAACTTTGTGAGCGGTTATTTTCATTCGGATGATAAACAGAATTTTTCTTCGTTGGATAATTCGGGAGCTATAAATGCATGGGGCCTGAGGAAAAATTTGAACATTGGTGGTTTTACAAATCACACGGCGCAACTTACCTATCGCAAAACATATCCTACTGCCAATAAAGAATTAACTGCAGATATCAGTTATAACCAAGGTGGCGGTCCTGCAACATTTACATTCAATACCTATAATTCTGCAAGCATTGCGGGAACAGTGTATGACTTTTCTCCGGTTGTTTCAACAAATAATGGTTTATCGGGTAGTTCTATGTACACAGCACAGTTAGATTTCACAAATCCTTATGCCGATAGTAAAAAAGTAGAGGCAGGTATGCGTTTGTATCGTAAGTGGTCAACGTTCGATAATAATATTCAGGTTCAAGGCCCTACAGGCGATTTTATAAAAGACACGACGCAAAGTAGTAGCTATTCAATTGATGATATGATCAATGCGGCGTATATTACCTATACAGGAAAAACATTTTGGGATATTGGTTTTCAAGGTGGTTTACGTTTTGAACAAACCTATTATGCGGGTAAGTTATTAGATAAGAATATTTCATTCAATTATAATTATCCAAGTAATAAAGATAATATACTCTTTGCCTTTTTCCCTTCTGTGTTCTTATCTAAAAAGATCAACACCAAACACGAATTTCAATTTAATGTGAGTCGTAAGATCGAGCGTCCTAATTTCTTTCAGGCCATGCCATTTATTTTTTATAGCGATGCAAGAAATTATAGGATAGGTAATCCTGCTTTAAAGCCGGAGTTGATCAATATCAGTGAAGTGAACTATAACAATGTTTTCAAAAAGGGAAATTTTCTTTCATCAGCCTACGTTCGTTATCATCAACAACCTATTTCAAATTATTTGTATCAATCGCCTGGTAATCCAAGTGTAACAGTTAATACGTTTGCTAATGGTAGAGATCAATGGCGTTATGGTTTTGAGAATACCTTGCGTGTTAACTGGACCAAAAAATTCACCACAACACTTAACGCCGATGTGTTTTATGTGTATTTGAATAGTGGTATCATTGATGGGCAACCCGAAACCGTTTCGCAAGGTTGGAGTTATAAGGGTAAAGTAGGATTGAATTATACCTTGCCTTGGAGCTTACAATTACAAGTGAACGGAAATTATGAAGCGCCAAAAGCTATCTTGAATGGCGAGTCGCGCGAGCTGTATTTTATGGATGTGAGTTTGAATAAAATGGTAAACATGAAATGGATATTTAATTTAACCTTAAGTGATGCCTTTAATACAAAGCAATACGGATATTATATTTCCACAAATACTTATTATCAGGAAGCAACTCGTAGAAGAGAATCACGCTTTTTGAGATTTACGATCACTTATCTTTTCGGAAAATTTGATACCTCGATCTTCAAAAAAAT
>CAYYUS010000119.1:0-7174 GCA_964474925.1 uncultured Akkermansia sp.
GAAGGCGATGCGAATAATGTATCTTCCTGTATATATTCATCTTCATAAAAATTACCGCAAGCCGTGCTATCGGAAAATACTGGAGCAGTACCTGTGGTTGTATCAACCCCGATCCCATTCTCGTATTTACCGCCAAAAGTTACAAAGAGCTTCATATTCTTATGGTGATTGGCGGCAATGCCACGCAAATTAAGATTAATAGTGTTTGAAAATGCGCTTGATGATAAGCTCCACGATGTATCGGGAGGAAAATAGGTTGGTGAATTGGAAAGAGTAGGAATCACCGTCATGCTTGGTCGTGCAGGGTTGTAATTTGGATCACCCACATAAGTGTAATTACCATCCTGAGCTTTAGGAGATACCGTAGCTTTTAAGCGATTGGCATAATCAAAATAATTCAAATTAAAATTATAGTAATTCAATCTGTATTGAACATTCACTCCTGTTTGCCCCGGAGGAATGTATTTAACCACCATACGGTAATAACCAGCCGGCAAATTAGGAACAGTATTGGCAAAATCGATGCTTGAACCAATCACCATATATCTTCCGGTTTTTAAGTTGATGAAATTAAAAACCGGTGTGCTCGGACCATCCACTGGCTGAGTAATATACTTTATTTGAAAACTCGACTGGCATCCGTCGGGTAAATGAAAGTCAATATAGCGTTTGGTTTCATCAGTGAAAGAAACATACCCTTTTACGGTTTGCGTTTTCACATTATCACCATCCACCTTTCCTGATAAACAGTTGGCAATGCTATTACCGGCCATGTCTACAAATGAAATTGCCTCAACACCATTCTCATCAACACTAATAGATTTTAAACTAAGGGGTGCTGTATTCATTAATGGAATAGGCACTATCACATCGCTTTCACATGGATTTAGTGATGCAAAGTTATTTAAACCTTCAACACGCCAACCTAAACCAGCGCCAAATACAGTGTTAAGCTCACCACATGTTGCCATTTTAAAATTATAGGTCTCATGGCCGCCGCCACTTCCTAAATTTTTCCCTGGTTTTGATGCTTTTAAAACAGATGACGGATCAACAGTGCTATAGTGAATACGCGTATATGGTGTTCCGGAAGTTGCTACGTGTGATTCATAGGTATTATTATCACTGTAATACCAACCTAAAGTGTTTGGAACTGTGTTTTTTACCGCATATGGTTTACTGGCTTCTCCACTGGTTAAAACAGATGAATTAGTTGTATAATCAGGAACGTCAAAATCATTATAGGTATATGCGCCACCACTTGGATCCTGGATAAAGTCGGTTTTATAATAAAAACATTGTTGACCAATTGGGGCGGGTAATGTAGAGCCTACTTCACGTCCATATGCATCGTATAACACTTGTGTTGCAAGTATCACATTTTCCACTAGGTTACGTACTTGCGTTTGTGTGGATTTACCAGTATAATCGTAGTACTGACGTGACTCCGCCACTTTAATTCCGTTTTCATCATACTGAGTTGTATGGAGCCAGTTTCTTGTTATATCAGAAGGATAATTACTGCACGGGTCTGAGTAAGGATTGAATATCGGTACTGGCCCAACAATTATGTCTGTAATAATTACTTTCAAAGATTTTTGCGTGTAAGTTCCAATCAATGCTTTATCAAGAGAAACGCTATTATTAGAAATGATTGTACTTCCATTTTTGTATACCGATACCGTGCTGGTACCTTTACTTATTTTTAAAACGTCATCATTATCAATTAAAACACCTTTTTTTATGGTGAATCCATCCACAAGGGTGTAAACATATCCATAGTCGAAATGGATCCCTGTCATAGTTAAGGTAGCGCATGACGAAGTGCAATTATAATCCACAAATTCCTTTTTTATCACATTCGCATTGGTGCCCGTGGTAATAGTATCGGCAAAGTTTATTTCAGCATAGCCTGAAGATCCGGGTGAAGGTAAAGAGGATCGTAGAACAGAAATAGTAGTGGTTTTTATTATTGGCAAGAGTGCATTACTTTGGTTAGAGTCGGGTTCAAAAGGTCTTAATACAAAATTGAAATTGGAATTAATATCTTTTACTTTGAATTCATAGAAACCATTTTCATTTTCCTCCATATACGAACTTGCAGTAGCAAATGAAGGTTTATCAAGATCTGTCATGGTAAATATACCATCATTGATACTAAGATTATTAAAGTTTACTAACCGGTTTTTTTCGCCAATGTTAAAGGAAAGTCTTACGGTGTCTTTACGCAAGGTATCCATCACCATTACAGAATAAGTTCCGGCAATAAGATCAAGAAGTTGATTGTCGGTTGAGTTATCGTTCCACTTATAGCGATATGGTTTTACACCATTTTTAGGACTAAGGTAAATAAATCCGGAATTAGGTTCCTCTTCAGTAATATCACCTTTTACATAGTCAACTTCGAGATGTTGTACAAAACTCAAACCCACATTGCATAATGGCGCATCATTAAACTGTGACTTAAGTTTTAAAGCTTTTGTAGTTGCTGTTGTGCTATATTGAGAAACACCATTCTTTGTTAAATGAAATGCAGATCCTACTCTTTTCACACCTATGGCGTCTCCTTCACTAGCAGATCCTAAATAATAGAAGCTGCCTGCATCAAAAGCGTAAAGAGCGTTACCTGTAGATAAGTGGTATGCGAAATCGATATCAAATGGGTCGCCCGGAAACACTACTGAAGCGCTATCCAGAAATCCCACAATATATGGCGAAACCATTGGCCTTACAACCATTTCGGCCCAACCATCGGTATTCTTATGCAGTTCATTTGCCGTACGCGCTGTTGGAAAATCATAATAATAACCTCCTGTTGGACCAGTACCATCAGGCCCGATACTATCATTTCTAGAATACGTTCTGTATAGATCGGTCCATTCAGATTTATGACCCATATTATACACATAATTGCGAGTTGTTCCATTTTTATCTTTTGTAGTTAAAGAATACGTGCCCTCTGCAGCATCATAAAGATTTTTATTATGCGTATTGCCCGGTTGCCATGTATATGTATATGGAGAAGTTCCACCACGCATATTCAGAATAATGTTTCCGGTAGTGTGCGCATAGTCATTTTTGATATGATCAATGATGGCAACTCCAATAAAAGAGTTTGACGTAGTAGAATCTGCAAAGTTGACCCCTATACTTCCCAACCTTATATAATCGTTGAGCAATGCTTTGACCTTGTAATTTTTACTATTTGTTGCCGAATGCGTAAATGTTGTTGAGCTATTCTTTTTTAAAGTAAATGTGCTTCCACTTTTTTCAAGCTTTAATACATCACCGGGCTTTGTAGTTCCCAAATAATTCCAGCCTCCATTCCAACCATACAACGCGTAACCATAAGTAACATGGACCGCAAAATTTACATCATCCATAGATCCACGATATCCAGGCAACAATGTGTCGGCGAAACCAATTACGTATGGAGAACCAAAAGGTTCAACTACATATTGCATCCAACCACTTTGACTTGGACGTAATTCGTTTATACTAAAGGCCGATGGGCTACCACTAGGCGTTGTGGCCGCATTTGATATCAATGTATCTTTAACCGCCGAAGCGCCCCAGAAATCTTTCCATCCGGTTTTAAAGCCAAGACTTATAGGAGTTACAATACTGTCGTTATCTCCATCTTTTATTTTAATAGAGTAATTGTTTGATTTTACATTTACAAGATCCTTATTAGTAAACCCATTGGGACTCCAAGAATATGTATATGGATAAGTTCCTTGTGTTATGATGGGGGATATACTTCCAATAGAATCAACACCATCCGGATCAATATGATCAATTGCAACATTCATTTCTCTTAAACGAAAAAGGGAACTGGTGTCAGCAAAACTTGTGCCTATATTCACAAAAGGTTGCGCCATGATCATGGCCTTGAATTTTAATTTGGCATTTGCACTAGTTGAAGCTGTATGAATCACGGAATTATTCAATATCAATTGATAGTTGCTTCCTGTTCTTGCTATTCTTAGAACATCGCCTTCATTTACTGAGCCAATATAAGTATAACCTCCGCCTGACCACGCATACAATGTATTACCTGTTGTAAGATGAAAACCAAAATCAATATCGTTTATCCATCCATCATAGGAGGCGGCAGTACTATCAATGAATCCAACATGATTATGAGAGGTCCAGGCAGGAATAATATATTCCACCCAACCATCAGTATTTCTTAAAAGCGTATTCTTAGTTATTGCTGTATTGTAAGTGTATCCTATTCCGGGATCAGCAATTAAACTATCGTTTCTTGAAAAAGTTCCATAATGATTTGCCCAATCTGCTTTATACCCCAGTTTAAAGTAATATGTTATGTTATTACTAGCGTTGTCAGTAATTTTTACTGTATAAGTACCTAAAGAAGCATGTGTTAGATCTTTACTTGTGATAGATCCAGGGGACCAGCTGTAGGTATATGGTGAAGTACCACCAGTTACTGTAAGCCCAATATTACCTTTGGTATCAACCCCATCAGTGGCAACGTGATCGACAAATGCTTTGGCCCGCACCTGTGAAAACGTATTTTGAAAGCCAACTAAGGTAACAAGTAAAATAAACTGCTTCAAAAATTTCATGATATACTGCTTATTATGTTATTAATAAAAATCGCTGAGTCTAATGGATCATTTAGTTGTGGTATACGACGCTGAGATAGTATTTTGACTGTTCTCTGTTTTTATTTCATACAAATAAGGCTTCAATGTTAATTGCTCTCCATTTGAAATATATACCTTGTCATCATTCACCTCGAATAATTTAAATCCGTTTTGATTACTTAAGGTCGATGTACTCAATACATAATTCACATTGTAAACTACAGCATTAGTTTGCGGATCGATGACCTTAAAATATACTTTATTTACGTTCGCGTTCGATTGCAAGGTAATTGTTGCCATTGGTATACATTGGATGTTAGCAAGGCTATTAGCTGTGCCCTGTGAAACCGCCTTATAAGAAACTTCAAGTTTATTAACTGTTGCGTGTGATTGAGCAACCAGTTTTCCTGAAAGAGTTAAAGCACAAATCAAAAGGATGACAAAAGAATTTTTCATTTTTTATAGTTTTTAATTGTTATTATTTTATTTAGCATAATTATAATTGGTGCTGGAAACTGTAATAAACCCAGTTTTTGTTTCCCTTTGCACAGATTTTAGTTTTCCGGAATTATCATAGAAATATTTGGTTGAATAATTGTCCTTATCCAGTGTAGCCATTATACTTCCATTTCGTTTATCGTACACATTAGTAGCAATAGGATTACTGATCGGATGTACCCTGAAGTCATCTGCATACACATAAGGCGCTTGGCCATTATTTACTACATTAAATTCAATATAATCCGTTGTTGGTGGTAATAAAGAAAGGTTTACGTCAAAATTCATCAAATACCAATTCCCCGCTACTTCTGAATGTGAATTAGAATTATTTGATGGAACCGGGTAATTGTATAACTGTGAAGGCCACACTGCACCTAGTGCTGTTAAGAAATTACTGCTGTTATCAAATGCTTTGCAATCAAAGAATGCACCTGCATTTCCATTCACGTGAACCCATACACTTCCTCTTAGATATCCTGATGTTGGAAGTTCTGATTTTTTAATCCGGTATTCAAAACCTATTTGTCCTGTCGCCATTCGAGAACAGTATTTTCCCGTGTGAGCATAGGTGGGAGAAGCAAATTGTAGTGAACTTCCTTTTACTTCACCTTCGTAATAATTTGATATTGCACTCACATCTTCAGCACCGGAATAACACCAATTTGTATACGGCGTATTTGGAGCGGAACCAACAGGATAAGCATTACCATATCCAAACTTTGAAGAGTTAGGACTGTAATTCACATCTAATACTTCAAGATTATGTGAATTGTGATCATAAAGAATAGCGTCCGACGTTTTTTGCCATTTCACATCTGGAGCAATTGGTGGGCCCCAGTTAAAAGGAACAAACACACTATTGTTCACTGTTCCGTTTTCTTCTATTTTTGACTTCCACACAAATGTTTGAGACGGTAACCAGACATTATCATTTGAGTATACTTTGTTCTCGAATTTTCCTGTGGTTGAATTATACTCTCGATACGTATGATTCTCCTTCCATGTCATTGCAGATGCTCCGAGAAGTTGTTTGGTATTATTCTTATCATAAACATAAGTTCGAGATTCCGCTTGGACTGCCATCATATTCTTATTGGCCGAATTGTAAACCTTTGAGCCCATCTCACTATATTTTAAATATGCCGGGATGATCTCTGATTCGTACTTTTCTAAAGGCGCTCCAGTTGAATTCTCTCCATACATATCTTGTGTAACAATAGCTTGACCTGTTTGGAAATCGAATGATTTCATTACCTGTTTGCTTACAAGTCTATCTTTATAGCTTGTAACAGATCTCAAAATGTTTGGTCTTTTAAGCTTATAGGATTGAATGAGTTTGGTTGAACCAGATGAACTAATTGATCTACTTTCCCACAGAATTGTTGATTCAGTATAACAACCCAAGTAGGGAATAGTTGCATTATTTTCAATAGTTCCAGAAGCGTTTTGATCATATTCATATACCATTTTTGCAATAACGTTTCCGTATTGGTTATATGTTTTAATTGTATCCAAATTGCCAATACACGATGTGTTATCAATAGCATTAAACCTATAGTAACCTCCAGAGTTAGTTCCTGCGGAAGAGCTTGACGAAATTGTTTGTGCGTACGTTTGGTTATATTGCAATTGACTTGTGTGTGGTGTAACAAAATGGAATGTTTGCTTTGCATTTTCTTTAAAGGTATTATCAAACCTTCCGTTTAGGACCGTAACATTTGAATATAAGACTGAAGAATAAGGGTGATCGAAAAAATTATAAAATTGGAAATTAGATCCAGGACCTCCTCTTTCGTACACTGATTCATAACTTGCCACTCCAGACGTTGGACCGCTTTCCGTCCCGTCTTTTGTATATAAATACTTTGTTACGAATTCCTCATTATTTTCATCCTTTATTGTAACATTCTTAACACGCACGCCGCCACCATATCTTGTGCGTGTGTATACATGCGCGTTTATTATTAAATTGGCATTAGTTGGCAAATTAGATGAAAAAGAAATATTATTTCCCGAAATAGTTGAGATTGTTCTTAAGCAAGTTTGATAAGTAACAGGTG
>CAYYUS010000120.1:0-7155 GCA_964474925.1 uncultured Akkermansia sp.
GCCCTTAGTAAATGGTTTTCCTTGCACCGGTGCTTTAGCACGAACAGCAACAAGCATAAAGGCCGGCGCTCGCACGCCTTTAGCAGGATATTTTAAAGGCGTTTTAAAATTAGTAATGGCCTTTTATATTGCGCAGTACTTAGAATTGATACCAATGGCTTGTATTGGTGGAATACTTGTTTGGGTTGCAAGCAATATGATAAAACCTTCGGAGGTAAAAGAAACAAAAGCAGAAGGTAAATTTGAATTTTTAATGATGGTGTACACTGCTGTTATGGTTCCGGTAACGGATTTTTTAACAGGAGTTCTATCAGCACTGATAATTTATTTTGTAATTAAAAAGATCTATCCAAACGTTGGAAGAAAAAAAGAAACCGCATAAAAAACTATAAAAATGGAAAAAGCATATTTAAGATTATTTGAAAATAATAAAGCGTGGGTTAAAGAACAACTGGATAAGGATCCAAACTTTTTTAGTGATCTGGCAAATGTTCAAACACCCGAATATTTATGGATCGGTTGTTCAGACAGTCGTGTTCCGGCTAATGAGATCACGGGCACTAAGCCCGGTGAAATGTTCGTTCATAGAAATATTGCGAACATGGTAGTTCATAGTGATATGAATTTACTGAGCGTGCTTTCATACGCGGTTGAAGTATTAAAAGTGAAACACATTATTGTTTGTGGCCATTATGGTTGCGGAGGTGTGTTAGCCGCAATGGGTAATAAGCAGTACGGATTAATTGATAACTGGTTGCGACACATAAAGGATGTATATAGAATTCATTCAAAAGAATTGGATATGATAAAAGATATGGAGGCTAGAGCAAATCGATTGGTTCAATTAAATGTAATTGAACAGGTTCAAGATCTTGGAAAAACCTCTATTGTTCAAAATGCTTGGGAAAAAGGACAAGCATTACATATACATGGATGGGTTTATGATATACACGATGGTATTATTGATGACTTGAAAGTGACCTGTACAAATGTAACAGATCTTCATGCAGTTTATCATTTGGATAAAGCAATAGATTAATGTCTTCGGATCAGAAACATAAGAATAAGGAAATTGTTTTTGATGAGGATCATGTATTGCATGAGTTGAAGCATTATTTGCCTTCGCAAACGCCTTTAAAGGATTTTATTCACCATAATACCTTACATGCTTTTCAAGGCATGAAGTTTTATGATGCTATTTTTAAATCGTCTCGAATTTTTGGACACCAAGCAACTTTGCCTCTTTCGGATTTTAGGAAATTGGCAAAAATGGGTAGGATAAAAAACGAGATAATTGATCGTACCATTGTAAACCGAAAAGGCGAAGCAAATTTGGAGGAGTGGAAGAACAAACTGGTACATAAGGCATATGATGTTGAAAATTATCCTGAAATAGGATTACTAAGAGCATGGTGGAAGAGGAAGCGCCATATTGATCTGGATAATTTAGTACACCCTTTTTTATTTCGATTTTTAGCCGCTTATCTTGATCAGGGTATTTCTATCTGGAATTTTCCTGTTGAGAATAAGGGTTTTTTAGAATCAATTAAAGAGCTTGAGAAAAATTCCTTCATCAGTATTTTTAAAACTAAAAGAGCTAAAGAGCTTTTGTTTCAAGAAAGCACTTCTATAACTAGCTTATTAAAATTAATTGTTGGAAAGGAAAGTTATTTCGAACAATATTTGTTCGATCAACATTTTATTCATAGCGGTTGGAGCGGAATGGTTTCGGCCCTGGAAGATAATCCTAATACGCTGCTCGATGCGCGAAAAATAAACTTTCATGATCTTGTTCTTTTTGAATTGCTGTTGGAATTAGATCAACTGGATAATGAATTTGGCAAGAACTGGAAACCGCTGTGCGATAGTGTTACTGCAGCGCCAACCGATCTTTTTGAGGATGTACAAAATACCGAGATCCACGAAGTACTAAAAATTTGGCAAGAGGCCTTTGAGTGGAGTTATTATGATGATGTTTTGTTCGGGGTTCAAAAATTAAGTATTTCTAAGAGCGCATCTAAAAGTGATCTCACCGGCGAAAGATCTTTTCAAGCCATGTTTTGTATTGATGAACGCGAATGCAGCTTGCGACGTCATATCGAAAATGTTGATCAGCGTTCGGAAACATTTGGTACCCCGGGCTTTTTTAGCGTTGAATTTTATTTTCATTCACATAAGGCCAAGTTTTATGATAAGCTTTGTCCGGCCCCTGTTACCCCTAAATATTTGATCAAAGAGTTTGATGTAAACGGAGAAAGAGATCATGAACTAATTTATACCAATAAAACGCATCAACTCGTGTTAGGTTTTTTTAGCACACTTATTTTTGGTTTTTGGGCTGCTATTAGAATGATACAAAACTTATTTAAACCAAAAATGAGTCCTTCTATCTCAAATGCCTTTACGCATATGAATAAAGGGAGTAAGCTCACCGTAGAAAATAAAAACATTACCGACACAGAGAATAATTTGCAGATCGGTTTTACAATTCAGGAGATGGCCGATCGCGTAGCCAGTTTATTGAACGGAATTGCGCTCACTAAAAATTTCTCATCCCTTGTTTATGTGGTTGCTCATGGAAGTAGCAGCGCCAATAATCCGCATCACGGCGCACACGATTGTGGTGCCTGTAGTGGAAGGCCCGGCTCTGTTAACGCACGCGTATTTGCGGCCATGGCAAATCATCCAAAGGTAAGAGAGCAATTAAGTAGTAAAGGCATCACTATTCCGACTGAAACGCAATTTGTGGGAGCTTTACACGATACGGCATCTGACGAAATGGAGTATTATGATACAGATATTTTAAGCTCAAAGAATAGTGAACAGCACAAAAAAAATGTGGAAGTGTTCGAGAAAGCACTCGATCTCAATGCCAAAGAACGTTCGCGACGATTCGCGTCCATAAATACCAAAGCAAATATTCATCAAATTAGAAAGGCCGTTAAAGACCGATCTGTTTCTTTATTTGAACCACGTCCTGAATTAGGACATGGAACTAACACGCTTTGTATTGTTGGAAAAAGAGAATTAACCAGAGGTTTGTTTTTAGATAGAAGAGCTTTTTTGAATTCATACGACTATAGAACAGACTTAGATGGCGTTTTTTTAACCGGAATTATGAAGCCGCTTGGTCCGGTTTGTGGTGGAATTAATTTGGAGTATTATTTTTCGCGAGTAGATAATAAAAAATTAGGAGCGGGAACTAAACTTCCACATAATGTGGTTGGTTTGTTTGGCGTAACTAATAGCAGCGATGGCGATCTGCGAACCGGTTTGCCCTGGCAAATGGTGGAGGTTCACGATCCGCTAAGACTAATGATCATTGTAGAACATTTTCCTAAGGTAGTTTTAAAAGTTATTCAATCGGTGCCCGAAATGTACGAATGGTTCATTAACGAATGGGTGCATTTAAGCGTTATTGATCCCGAAACGAACGAGCTTTATTATTTTAAGGAAGGAAACTTTATTGCTTACAAACCAACATGTAACAAGATCCAAACGTTTAAAGATGTGAATGCCTTGATAGAGGAAGCAAATGAAATGGAATCAAATGAGATAATTCACGCTACTACTGAAAATTTACCGATCTATTTACACGATAACGCTTGATGGAAAAACTTTTACAATATTTTATTTTGCTTCCATTGATCGGTTTTGTACTGAGCATGTTCATGAAAGAGCGCGCCGAAAAAAGTATTGCGGGCATTGCTATTTTTACTACTGCCGTTCATTTAATGGGAGTGCTTGTTTTTATCGCTTATTGGTTTTTAAGCGGAAGCGAAACGTTAGACATTAAATTATTTACCCTTTATAAAGAAGAGTCAACCGAAATATTCATCGACCTGTTCTTTGATAAGATCTCGGCTGTATTTGCTGTTGTTGGAGCCATTACCGCTTTTATAGTGAGTGTATTTAGTAAGTATTATATACATCGAGAGAGTGGGTATAAAAGATATTTCAATACGTTATTGTTATTTTATTTTGCGTATTCGGTGGTTGTATTCTCGGGTAATTTCGAAACGCTGTTCATTGGCTGGGAATTTTTAGGTTTATCTTCTTTTCTTTTAATTGCATTTTATAGAGATCGGTATTTGCCGGTAAAAAATGCGCTAAAAACTATTTCGTTGTATCGTTTAAGCGATGTGTGTTTGATCTTAGCTTTATGGATGAGTCATCACTTATGGCACGAGAACATCACGTTCATTAAGTTAAATGATCTGGCATTGGTAACGGCGCATATTGAAGAGCATTATTATTACGCCGTTTTTATTGTATTAATGATCGTTCTTGCTGCTTCTATTAAATCAGCGCAATTCCCTTTCTCATCTTGGTTGCCTCGCGCTATGGAAGGTCCTACAACATCCACGGCAATTTTTTATGGTTCCTTATCTGTTCATATTGGTGTTTTTCTGTTACTGCGCACATACGCGTATTGGGAAACTATTTTTAGCATCAAAGTTGTGGTCATAAGTTTTGGATCAGTAACTGCCATTATTGCATCTTTGATAGCTCGCGTGCAATCATCGGTTAAAACTCAAATTGCTTATAGCTCCATTGCGCAGATCGGTATTATTTTTGTGGAGGTAGCGCTTGGTTGGCATACTTTGGCTTTAGTTCATTTTGCAGGAAATGCATTCTTAAGAGCGTATCAATTATTGGTTTCGCCTTCGGTGTTAGGTTACATGATCCATAACCAGTTTTTTGAGTTCGTAAAAGGAGAGCAAATAACAAGGTCGCCATTTGTAAATAAATTAAGAAATACCATTTATGTATTGAGTGTGAAAGAATGGAACATGGATACTTTTCAATTTCGAGCGATATGGATGCCTTTTAAATGGCTTGGCAGAAAATTAAGTTTTTTAAATAGTAAAGTAGTGTTGGGGTCCTTGGCCGGTATTTATGTGATAGGATTATTTTGCTTTATGTATGAGGAAATGATCCCAAAAAAAATTGACGATAATTTACATTTGTTGTTTGCATTTATTGGAATGTTATTGATCATTAAATCGTTTAGCAACAGAAAAGATGCCCTGATGGCTTGGTACATGGTTATTGCCAGTCAGTTCTATATTTTGTTATCTATTGCCTTTTTAAACGACAAGTATGAGTACTTCGAGATCTTATTTTATATAAGCGGCTTGTTGTTTGCCGCACTAACCGGTTTTTATTGCTTACGAAAATTAAGGAATATGGAACGAAAAATGGACCTGAACGATTTTTACGGATATAATTACGATCATCCAAAAGAAGGTTTCTTATTTCTTCTTTCCTGTTTGGCGTTTGTTGGTTTGCCATTTACACCAACGTTTATTGGCGTAGACCTCATGTTCAATCATATAGATAAAGATGAATTTTTATTGGTAGGTATTACATCGGTAAGCTTTTTGGTGATCGAGATCTCAGTACTTAGGCTTTATGCACGTTTGTTCTTAGGTCCAAACAAAAAAATAAATCATCCTATTTCTTACAGGTCATCTTAGGGTATTTTTTCGCGAGGGGCCACTGGCTTGCGTGTGAACGATGGCCGAGTCCTCCTGTTATAGGTTGTGTGCCACACCCAATATAGTTTATTTGTCAGGTTTGTCACCAAGTTTTTTTATTGAATTACCAAACCATAAACCAATAAATACGCTAGGGAAAAAACCAAAAACTAAAACCCAGAATACTGGTTTAATTATATAGTCTACAAATGGATCATCGTCATTGCCTATTTTGTCGATTCCTTCTTGAAAAAAGCCAGTCCAACTTGCCAGAAAAGCTGTTGTCACAATTGTTAGTAAACCATATTTAAACCCAACTAAGAAACTTTCTCTTTTTTTAATTATAATTTCTTTCCCCGCTTTTTGTCCATATATATGTCCGCAAGCATACATGAAAATTGCACCGATCAATAGATTTAAGTTATAATTAAAATGAGTAAACCATAAAAAGCCATTTAAAAGTCCGTTGTCTAATGTAAGAAAAGTCATAATTAATTGAGCAACGATTAGTCCAACAGTCACTGCTTTGATTGCTTGTCGGCTTCCTATTTTTTTTGCTCTAAGGATGTCCATTTTGTATGGAAAAATGTTTGTGATTTTTTAGTTTTGGTCCTGGCACATTACCTATGACGTTTGGCAAGCAAGAGTAGGCGGGCTTTCGAAGCATCAACTTACTTTACCTACAAAAGGTTATTTAAAGATACTTACTTTATTAGTGAGCCGCAAACTATTTTCGCAAAGTGGCCTTATTTTGGCGCGCGAACGATTGCCGAGTCAGCCCGCTTACTTTTGCTTGCTGGTTATCGGTAGTGTTTGATTTAAGAACTTATAAAGCTGATTTCGTTTTTAAATATTCTTATTTTCTGCTCAAGGGCAAGAAAATCTTTTTTTGTTCTGTCAGTACAATAAACAATTCTGTAATTAAATTCTAAGGGTTCTTCATTAAGGAGTTCAGTAAACGGTTTATCGGATTTGTCTTTTGTTCTTTCTAGAGTTACTGATTTTGTTGCTGTCTTTTTAGCTGGCAGGTCGCAGTCGTTTTTGAAGCCATTATCAGATAATTTAACCGCTACTTCGCTTTTATTTTCAATTGAAATCATAAATTTAATTGAGTCGGCGTTTATGGCTAATTGATTTCCAAATTCACCACCTTCATATAATTTCATATTTAGAAATGGTTTGTCTGTTTCTTGGTTATCGCCCTGCAACGGGGCTTTTTTTCGATCTACTCTATCGAATACTTGACCAAAAGAAGGTCTATTTTTATCATTGTATACTAAACCTTCAAGGGCGCTTATTAAATCTATGCAGAAATCTGAAAAATTACTTCTTGACCAATCTATATGAATTGATTTTTGATCTTCTTGATAAGTTGTTCCGTACGATTTTGAAACTGACCAATTGGTTTTTGATGTCGCGAGGACCTTAACTCCGCAACCTTGTCCAGCGATTTGCAGGCTTCCATCTTCGGTGAGAAATATTTCTAAATTATCAATCGGTTTCGCTATAGGTTTGTATAACCGCCCATCTGTCTTATCACCTTGTTTAAGATTGAATAATTTAATGTGTCCAGTGCAGGAGTCGTCTCCCTCATACCTTAAAATCATACCACCAGAAAATCCATAAACATCTTTACCTGTAAATAATTCTTTGATTATGGATTCACTGTTATTTT
>CAYYUS010000121.1:0-7081 GCA_964474925.1 uncultured Akkermansia sp.
TTTGTTTTTGTAAGCAACTGAATATGGCATTCTAAACCAATAACAGCTTCGTATTTTTCGTAAACACTCATTAAGGATGCAAAGATAATATTATTTGGAAATGGGCTTCCTTTCTTAAGCCACGAATTGCACGAATTTTCACTAATCTAGATGCATAAACACAGATTGGTGAAATTCGTGCAATTCGTGGCTCATTTGGCATAGTTATTTAAAGATGTAGTTTAACCCTTCCCGCCCCGTAGTAATATTTTTTGTAATAGGTTTCGCCAAGATCATTGATCATAACCCCTTTGGAGGTACTGGCGTGCACAAATTTATTATCCTTTAAATACACGCCCACATGGCTAACATCTTTGGTTCCAGCATTAAAAAACACAAGATCTCCCTCGCGCAAATGACTGGTTTTAATATGGTCTGCTTCCTTATAAATAAGTGAAGTATTCCGGCCAACGGTAACACCATACACTTTTTTATAAAGAAGTCCCGTAAAACAACTGCAATCAATACCGTTTTTGTCGCAACCACCATATTTATAGGTGGTGCCATACCATTCGCTTATGAACGAGTACAATTTTTTACTGCGCACTTCCTTTTCGGTGATAGATAATTTTTGAGCAACAATGGCAACTTTATTGGAAGAAGTGGATTTGATGGTGATCTTATCTTCCACATCTTTTTTGTGATGGCAGGAAGAAATAAAAAACGACAAGCTCAACGCCAAAACTGTAGTTTTTGGTGCCGACAAAATAATATTTAGAACATTGTTTTTCATGTGAAAAAAATGTAGCTCCATTAGCTTAAAGTTACCCCCTATAAACTGTTAAAATTCAAAGCTTTACACAGAGTTATTTACATGGAGTTGTTAACAAAGAGGTGATTTGCTTGCGTAGGTTTATATTTAAAATTATCTTTAAAGACTTACGTAAAACCATGGAAGACCCGACCTTAAAGCCCACCAATGTGAAGACAAAGATCCCTCTTGACATCCTAAAAAAGGCTTACCGTTTAATGTGTACCGCAAAAAGCATGACGGAACTTTATGAGGCAAATAAAGAGGTTACCGCTAAATATGTGCATGCTACAAGTCGGGGTCATGAGGCTATTCAAATTGCCATGGGTTTGCAATTATTACCACAAGATTTTTTGAGCGCTTATTATCGCGATGATAGTATCTTACTTTCAATAGGGCTTACACCATTTGACCTGATGTTGCAATTATTGGCCAAGCGTACTGATATTTTTTCGGGAGGAAGAACCTATTATTCTCATCCAAGTTTGCGAAGAGATGATATGCCGCAGATCCCTCACCAATCGAGCGCTACAGGAATGCAGGCTATTCCAACCACCGGAATTGCCATGGGAATTCAGTACAAAGAAAAGATGGCGCTTTATCCAAACTTTAACGGAAAAAATCCGGTGGCAGTTTGTTCATTAGGAGATGCCAGTTGTACGGAAGGAGAAGTTTCGGAAGCGTTTCAAATGGCTGTTCTTAGAAAATTACCAATTCTATACTTAGTTCAAGATAATGAATGGGATATTAGCGCGCATGCAAAAGAAATTCGCGCACAAGATATTACCGAATTTGCCAAGGGATTTAGCGGTTTAGAAGTAAGGACCATTGATGGCACTGATTTTATTTTAAGTTATAATACTGTACAAGAATGTTTGAATATCATTCGCGAGGAAAGACGTCCGATGTTGATCCATGCGAAGGTTCCTTTGCTAAATCATCATACAAGTGGTGTGCGTAAAGAATGGTACCGACACGACCTGGAAGAAGCGGCGAAAAAAGATCCATTACCACGCTTACGGAATCAATTAATTATTGGTGGTGTAGATGCGAATGAAATAAAAAAAATAGAGGAAGAAACTGCTATTTATGTTGAAGATCAATATAGAAGAGCCTTGCAAGAAGAAGATCCAACACCGGAGGATCTGGAAACACATGAGTTTGCACCAACAGAAGTAACCGAAGAAAAAGGTGAGCGCAAACCCGAAGGAAAACAACCAACTGTAATGGTGGATAGCGCACTGTTTGCTATTCGCGAATTAATGGATAAACATCCGGAATGTTTGTTGTACGGACAAGATGTTGGCGCAAGACTTGGCGGTGTTTTTAGAGAAGCTGCAACATTAGCGCAACAATTTGGTGATCATAGAGTTTTTAATACGCCAATTCAAGAAGCATTTATTGTAGGGTCAACTGTAGGGATGAGCGCCGTTGGATTAAAACCAATTGTAGAAGTTCAGTTTGCCGATTATATTTGGCCGGGCTTAAATCAATTATTTACCGAAGTTAGTCGTAGTTGTTATTTAACCAATGGAAAATGGCCTGTGAGCATGATCTTACGTGTGCCAATTGGTGCTTACGGAAGTGGCGGACCATACCATTCAAGTTCAGTAGAAAGTGTATTGGCAAATATTCGCGGAATAAAAATTGCGTATCCAAGCACAGGGGCCGACTTGAAAGGTTTAATGAAAGCTGCGTATTATGATCCAAATCCTGTAGTGATGTTAGAACACAAAGGATTATACTGGAGCAAAATAAAAGGCACCGAAGAAGCAAAAACCATTGAGCCGGATGAAGAGTATATTATTCCATTTGGAAAAGCGCGAATGGTTTTGGAAGCAAATGAAGACTCTGTTTCAAAAGGAAAAACATTAAGTATTATTACTTACGGCATGGGTGTATACTGGGCTAAAGAAGCTGCGAAGAAGTTTGAAGGAAGAATTGAGATCATAGATCTGCGCACCATAATGCCGGTGGATGAAGAAGCTATTTTTGCAAGCGCGCGTAAACATAGCAAGGTAATTGTGTTGACTGAAGAGCCTGTATTGAATGGTTTTGCTCAGGGTATTGCTTCACGAATTTCAGAAAATTGTTTTCAGAGTTTAGATGCGCCTGTAAAAGTTATTGGCTCAAAAAATTTACCTGCAATTCCATTGAATTCCATTTTGGAAAAAACCATGTTACCTAATCCCGAAAAAGTTGAGCAAGCTATTGCTGAACTTTTAGCTTATTAATTCCTTGTTTTAAATTATGGTAAAGAAGATCGGTCTATACGGCATTGTACTTGCTCTTCTTTTGCCTTTATTATTTATTAATATAAAAAATTCACACGATTGGGGCGACGATTTTGCGCAGTACATTCATCAAGCTCAAAACATTTTAATTGGCCAATCGCAAAACAATACCGGATATATTTATAATGATAATTATTTTATCGGTCCTACGGCCTACCCCACCGGATTTCCTTTGCTGTTAGCGGTTTTTAGCAAGTTCAGCGACGATAATTTAATGAGTTTAAATAGGCTTATCTCTCTTTTTTGGATGTTAGGATGCTTTGTTGGTTTTTTATTTTTCCGCAAACATTTTAGTTATTTAACCGCGCTTATTACAACACTCATCATTGCCTACAACCCCATGATGATCCAATTTAAAACCGAGATACTTTCTGATCTGCCTTTCATGTTCTTCTCCTTGTTAAGCTTGTATTTAATTGATAAAGAAGAAAAGCTTTGGCTTTCGATCGCAACAGGACTTTTGATCGCATTTACGGTTCATATTAGAAGCATTGGATTTATTTTATTGGGTGTGCTTATTATTTACAAACTATTGAATACCAAAAAAACAAGTGAGGCTAATCCGTACAAATTTCTTATCATCACATTAAGTTCATTTTTGATATTATATTTTGGATTGAACCTCGCTTTCCCTTGTGAAACCAACTATCCCGGGCTTTTTGATACGGAGAATTTTTGGTTGAATTTAAACAAACAGCTCTCGTACAATTTTGATAAACTCGATACCTTTTTTGATTCTTATGAAATTAAAAACTACTATTATATTGGTGTTATTGCATCAGGTGCGTTGATCGCTTTTAGTTTTATTGGCTTCCTAAAATTTTTAAAAACTGATCGCACAAGTCCACTTATTTTATACACGATCGCTTATGTTTTAGTGATCGTTTCTTTTAAATACGGTGATGCCGGAATGAGGTTCTTGTTTCCGGTTCTTCCTCTCATTTTTTTGTTTGCCATTGAAGGTTTAAAGATCTCTTTTACCGCGCTCAATATGTCAGGACCAAAGCTGGCAGTGGCTTTTGGAGCATTAACGTTATTCTCTTATCACGAACAGGTTGAAAAAATATTGGATGAAACAAAAACAGTTTATGAAGGTCCTAACAAACCTGACTTTATACAACTATGCACTCAGTGGCAATTAACCCACAACAAGAAAAATTAGATATTAGAAAAGAAGTAGTAAAATTTAATATTGAATTTATTTTAACCGATGATATATTTACCGACCAAAAGATCAAAGATTTTGTGAATTCAGATACAAGTTATTGCTTTATGATATATAGCGTGAATGAGTTCAAACTATATAAACTCAATCCATAAAAGAATTACCGAAAAAAGATCTGATCACTCTATTCAAATTTATACAAACAAAAAATGCCGGCATTTCTACCGGCATTTTAATTTATTTTTTATGAATATTAAGCGTCGATCTTCGCGTATTTCGCGTTTTTCTCAATGAATTCTCTACGCGGCGGAACCTCATCGCCCATTAACATACTAAACACGCGATCTGCTTCTGCAGCGCTATCAATATTTACTTGACGTAATGTTCTGGTGCTTGGATTCAATGTAGTTTCCCATAATTGTTCCGCGTTCATCTCACCTAAACCTTTGTAACGTTGCACGCCAACAGTATCTGTTTTTTCTCCACCTAATTCTTTCATGGCGATATCACGTTGCTCTTCGTTCCAGCAATAACGTTGCTCTTTTCCTTTTTTTACTAAATATAAAGGAGGGGAAGCAATGTAAACGTGGCCTTTTTCAACCAACTCTTTCATGTGGCGGAAGAAGAACGTTAATATCAATGTTGTAATATGCGAACCATCCACGTCGGCGTCACACATAATAACGATCTTGTGGTAACGTAGTTTTTCTAGGTTCAACGCGCGATCATCTTCTTTTGTACCGCGGAAAACACCAAGGGCAGTAAAAATATTTTTGATCTCTTCGTTCTCGTAAATTCTATACTCTAATGCTTTTTCTACATTTAAAATTTTTCCACGCAAAGGTAAAATTGCTTGAAATTCGCGGTTACGACCTTGCTTGGCTGTTCCACCCGCCGAATCACCCTCAACTAAAAACAATTCGCAAGCATCTGGATCTCCACTAGCACAATCTGCTAATTTACCCGGTAAACCGGAACCCGACATAACGCTTTTACGTTGCACCATTTCGCGTGCTTTGCGTGCAGCATGACGAGCAGTTGCCGCTAAAATAACTTTATCTACAATAGTGCGCGCTTGTTTTGGATTTTCTTCCAAGTAATTCGAAAGCGCTTCGCTAATGGCAGTATCAACGGCTCCAATTGCTTCGGAGTTTCCTAATTTTGCTTTGGTTTGTCCTTCAAATTGCGGTTCGGCAACTTTTACCGAGATAATAGCAGTTAGTCCCTCGCGGAAGTCATCACCACTGATCTCGAATTTTACTTTTTGCAATAAACCGTTTTTATCAGCGTAATTTTTTAATGTACGCGTTAATCCTCTTCTAAAACCTGATAAGTGCGTTCCACCTTCGTGTGTATTGATGTTATTTACATAACTCTGAATACTTTCGGCGAAAGATGTATTGTAGATCATAGCTACTTCTACCGGAATAACACCTGAATTATTTTCAATATAGATAGGCTCTTCAATTAATTTTTCTTTAGCACCATCGATGTACATAACGAATTCACGCAAACCACCTTGGCTATAAAATTCTTCACTTAAAGGTTTTCCGTTCTCGTCTTTTTGACGATCATCGATCAATGTGATACGAATTCCTTTATTCAAGAACGATAACTCACGCATACGATTTGCAAGCGTTGTGTAATTATACTCACTCGCCTGAAAAATACTTAGATCGGGAGTGAACGTAACAATTGTTCCGCGTATAGTTGTTTCACCAATTTCTTTTGCAGGATATAATGGTTTTCCTTTGCTAAATTCTTGCTTAAAGATCTTTCCTTCGCGATGAACTTCAGCAATTAGAAGATCTGACAATGCATTCACACAACTTACACCAACGCCGTGCAATCCACCCGAAACTTTGTAAGTATCCTTATCAAATTTTCCGCCGGCGTGCAGTACGGTCATAACAACCTCCAAAGCACTCACACCCAATTTTGGATGAATGCCTGTTGGTATACCGCGACCATCATCTTGTACGCGAACAGAATTGTTCTCTAAAATGGTAACTGTAATGTTTTTACAGAAACCGGCCATGGCCTCATCAATTGAATTATCTACTACCTCGTAAACAAGGTGATGCAATCCTTTGATACCAATATCGCCAATGTACATGGCAGGTCTCTTTCTTACCGCTTCTAAACCCTCTAAAACCTGGATATTATCCGCTCCGTAATCCTTTTTATCTGTTGTAGTTTCTGACATAAATTCCGTCTTTTTTTATCTTTTGTTTATCCTTTAAATATACCGATTTTTTACCGTTTTTTAGGTGCCTTTTTAGCCAAATTTTACTAACAAAATATTAATAGTATTTTTACTTCAAATTAGAGTATTTTGGCTCGATTTTTAAATTATGATCTGGCACATTACCCGATACCTTGTTTCGTTCGCTATACCCTCTTTTTATAAAAAGATAGAAGGCAAAAATGTGCACAGATTTCAGGTAAAGGGGCCGGTGATCATTGCCATGAATCATCCGAATGCCTTTATGGACCCCGTTTGCATCACTTGGGTATCTTATCCAACACGCGTAAGATACATGGCACGCGGCGATGCTTTTAAACCGGGAATAGCCAATTATTTGCTGAGTCAATTGGGCGTTGTGCCAATTTTTAGGATGCGTGACGGAGGAAGAGAAGGACTTCAAAAGAACGATGAATCCTACAGAGTTGTGAATAAACTCCTTAAGAAAAACGCCAAGATCATCATTTTTGCCGAAGGACTTTGTATTCAGGAAAGGCGATTGCGCCCTTTGAAAAAAGGTGTGGCCCGCATGGTATTTGGCGCTTATGAGCACTTGAATACTAAAGATCTTATTGTAGTTCCTGTTG
>CAYYUS010000122.1:0-7050 GCA_964474925.1 uncultured Akkermansia sp.
GAAAGCACAAAGTTGGTTGTGGGAGATTATCAATTAAGTCGGCCGCAAAATTCGTACTTCATGAATTTTTATAAACGCGCGCAAGGGATAAGTTTAGATAATGTGTATTTGGATAGCACCAATAATAAACCTGTAACATTTAAAACGCAAGTGGCAGGTGCTATTTCGCGCGGAAAATTTTCAAGAATGGTGTTCTTTGGGATCGAGAATAACCAAGGTCCTTACCGCTTGCGTGGTGCAGATAATGAACCATTTATTATTGTATTAAGCGGTACTGAAAAAATATACATTGACGGCAAATTATTATTGCGCGGACAAGAAAATGATTATATCATAGATTATAATACAGGCGAATTAACTTTTACAGCACGACAACAAATAACAAAAGACAAACGGATAGTTGCAGAGTTTCAATATGCCGAACGAAATTACGCAAGGTCGCTTTTTTTGTTTTCGGAAGAGATACAGGGTAAAAAAGCAAAAGCTTATTTTAATTTTTTTAGTGAACAGGATAATAAGAACCGTGCTTTGCAACAAAGTTTAACGCAAGAACAAAAATTAGCGTTAGCTCAAGTTGGTGATACCTTAGAGAAAGCTTACACGAGCGGCGCAACACTTTCCACATTTAATAATAGCGATGTGTTCTATTTGAAAAGAGATAGTGTTGTTGACTTTGTCATCCATCCAATTTATGTTTATAGCACCAATGCCGATAGCGCCAAATACCTTGTGAAATTCAGTAATGTTGGTGCCGGAAAAGGAAATTACATTCAAGTTGCTTCGGCTGCCAATGGAAGAGTTTATAAATGGGTTGCGCCAATAAATAATATCCCGCAAGGGAGTTTTGAACCTTTGATACCATTGGTTAGCCCGAAACAAAGTCAGATGTTCACTGCCGGCTTTAATTATTCGCTTACCACTCAAAATAGTTTGCAGGTAGAAGGCGTGTATACCAAAAACGACATTAATACATTTAGTTTGCAAAATAAAGGAAACGACGAAGGCAGTGGTGTAAAAGTGCTTAGTAAGAATCAAAAGCAATTAACAAAAGATTCGCTCGGCAATACCTCCAAATTGGTTTACAATATAAATTACGAATTCGTTCAAAAGAATTTTAAACAAATAGAACGTTTTAGAAGTATTGAGTTTGATAGGGATTGGAATAGACCTTTAACAGGAACTATTATTAACGACCAACATATTGGAAATGTAGAGTTGGGATTTGTAAGAACAAAAGGACTCTCGAGTATCTATCAATTCAATAATTTCATAGAAGGAAATTCTTATCAGGGTATTCGTCATAATTTATTGAACAGATATAATAGCAAGAATTTTAACGGGCAGTATTCCGGCTCATACTTAACAAGTAACGATAAGATCACGAGTACTAATTTTTACAGGCACAAAACATTTGCTTATCAAAAACTAGGTAAAGTGAAATTGGGATACGTAGATGATTTTGAGAACAATAAATTTGTGTTGGATAGCACGCGAAGATTCACACCTCGCACTTATCAATTTTGGGAATGGGAAGGAAGTATAAGCAGCGCCGATTCGAGCATGAACTTTATGAAATTATTTTATAAAGAAAGAAGAGATAAGCAAGCGTATAACAACGAGGTAAAAGATAGCACTATGGCAACCAATATTGGTTTTCAGGCAAACATTAATAGCATTAAGAACAATCCCTTCTCGGTTTACATAACTTATAGACAATTGAATTTAAAGAACACCATCAGCTCTATTTTAAAACCGGATAATACATTTTTGAATCGTTTGGAATACAATCCGCGATGGTTCAAAGGATTATTAACCATGGGGATCTTTTACGAAACGGGTTATGGTTTAGAGAATAAACGCGAGTACTATTATATTGAAGTGGCGCCGGGCCAAGGGCAATTTTCGTGGTTAGATTATAACAATGATAACATCAAGCAACTTAACGAATTTGAGATCGCGCAATTTAGCGACCAGGCTAAATACATTCGTATTTACGCGCCCACTAATCAATATGTAAAAGTATTGCAGAATCAATTGAGCGCGAGTATAAATATTCGTCCGCAAACCTTATTGCGCGAAAAGAAAAGCAAGAGTGCCAAATTTGTGAGCCGCTTTGCCTTACAAACTGCGTATCGCATTGATAATAAAACCATGGATAATGGGGATCTGTATTATTTCAATCCATTCTTGAATATTGATGATACCTTAATGATAGCCAACACAAATAATTTCCGTCAAAGTTTTTTCTTTAATCAATCTTCTTCTGTTATTGGAGGTGATTATACCTATATCAATAACGCTTCCAAACAATTATTGAATAATGGTATCGAGACACGTTTATTGGAAACCCACGAAGTAAAATGGCGTTTGAATTTTGCTAAATGGTTCACCTTTAATACAACAGGGCTAATGGGGATAAAAGGCAATCATTCATTATTATTCTCGAGTAGAAACTATTTACTCCACACTATGGAAACCGAGCAAAAACTAAGTTACCAACCCGGCACAACTTTTAGAATAAGCGTACTTTATAAATATGGAGAAAAAGCGAATACCTATGCGGAAGGTTTTCAAAGAGCTTTTATTCATAATGCAGGATTAGAATTAAAATACAATCAAACCGAAAAAGGAAGTTTTAATATGCGCTTTGATCTTTTACAAATGCGGTACAATGATGTGGAATCATCGGCCATTGCTTTTGAAATGTTGAATGGTTTGGCAAATGGAACCAATTACACTTGGGAATTACTTTACCAGCGTAATATCAATCAAAACTTGCAAATAAGCATTAATTATAACGGTAGAAAATCCGCGAGTTCAACAGGCGTAGTTCATTTGGGAGGCGGAACTATCAGGGCGTTCTTCTAATGTCAGGTCGAGTGATTTTTTGCCTGCCTCTTGCAAAAAATTGTATCGAGACCTATTTCTTTAGCAAATACCCTTTTTCAAGAGTCACCGTTTCCTTAGCTCCTAATTTCAATTCAAACGTTTCGCTAATATCCTGGAAGCCTTTTTTCTTAACGTCTATTTTGTAGTTTTGGCCACCTTTTAAGGTCAAGAAATATTCTCCGTTCTCATTTGTATTAGTAGAAGCTACTTGTGTTCCATTTGCATCGCTGATAATGATCTCCACTTCTGCAACACCATATCCTTCGTAGCCATCGCGAACAGTTCCTTTTAAAATACTTAAGCCATCATTTACTTTTAGTTTATTATCCTTTTCAAGAATGGCGTAATCTTTTAAATTGATCATATAAATATCACTCTCACCCATTCCTCCTGCTCTTTCGCTTGAGAAGTATGCTGTTTTTCCGTTAGCGCTAATACTCAACTGTCCTTCTTTTCCTGAACTATTGATAGGATAACCTAAATTCATTGGCGCGCTCCATTTTCCATTCTCTAAAACAGTTTTAAAGATATCGTAACTACCAATACTGGTTGGTCCGTTGCTACAAAAGAATAATGTTTTTCCATCCGGCGCTAAAAACATTCCACCTTCATCATAAATAGTGTTTATTGGCGCTCCAAGATTTACCGGCTTGCCCCACTCTTTTTTACTGATCTTTTCGATCATCCAAATATCACTTCCACCTAAACCACCTTTGCGTTCGCTTGTAAAAAATAAACGTTTACCATCAGGTGAGATGCAAGCGCCACCTTCCCAATACGAAGAGGCAACAGGCTTACCATATTGTTCAGGAGTTTTCCATTTTCCACTATTTATTTTACTCACAAATACATCTCCACCGCGCGACATTTTATCGTTCACATCATTCTTATACAAGAAGATCTGCTTTCCGTCAGGAGAAATACTAGTACAAGCATCATGTCCGTTTGTGTTAACCGACCCCGGCACCGCTTTTGCATTAGCGTATTTATGAAGTGAAGTATCAAAACCCGCCATGTATATGTCTTCAAAATATTTTCCGTCTCCTTCCACATCCACGGCCGAACCAACATTTTCAGGGCGGCGAGTTGTGAATACCAAAAGTGATCCGTCGGCTGTGATACAAGGATTCTTATCATCGTATTTGCTATTAATATCACCTGCATTTACAATTTCCACATCAACCGGACTAGCAATTAATTTCTTTGCGGTATTACATTGGCTAATAAATACAGTGGCGTCTTGATTATCTGCATCACCCGATTTAGAATTGGTGGTACATAAATTAAATTCAGTTATAGCCTCATCATATTTTTCTTCGCGTTGAAGAATTTTACCTAATACAAAATGAGCGGCGGCCTTATTTGGATTTAAGCTGATCGATTTAGTTAGATTTTCTTTAGCCTTATCATATTTACTAAGCATGTAGTTACAGTTGCCCATGTAGTAAAACAAATTCGCATCATTAGGAGATGTTTTTGAGATCTCTTCTAAAGAATTCACAGCGCTCACATACTGACCGGCATACATTTTTTGTTTTGCCAATTCAATTTTTGCTTTATCGGCTGTGTTTGTAAATACATTTTGACCGAACGCCAAAGAGCAGATCGATGTTAGGATAAGGATGTGTTTAAGCATAACGAAATTTTATTATGAAACTAAAGTACTAATTTTTTGTAAGTTAAAACAGTTTTGTTTTAAACTGGCTGTACGCCCTATTCATAGGGGGTTACAGAAGGTTCGCAAAATTGGCCTTGAACAAAAAAGGCCTCGCAATGCGAAGCCTTTTTAATTATTTTGCTTTACCCGGATTTGGTGGGGTTTTTTGCGGCGCGTCCTTTTTTACAGGGGTTTGACCTGCTGCACCCGGTATATTTGCCAGAGGCATACCATCTAGTTTTTTCTTTACAGATAATAAAATATCATCGCCCGGCTCAGTATATAATACATTACCCATGCTTGTATCTAAAACGTATTTGTATCCGCCTTCTTTAGCAACCGCTTCAATTCCCTTTTTAGCTTTTTCCATAATAGGAGCTGTTAGCTCACCATATTTCTTTTGGTAATCTTGCTGTGCTTGCCCACGGAAATCTTCAATACGACGTTGCATTTGGGTTAACTCTTCTTCTTTGGTCTTTCTAACCAACTCGCTCATAGTTTCGCCGGCAGCCATATAATCACTATATTTTTTCTGGAATTCATCGGTCATCTTTGCGATCTCGCCTTCCAAGTTCTTTAAATAATTTTGCGCTACATCTTTAGCGGTTTTAGTTTCAGGCATTAAACTCACTAAAGAGTCTAAACTAATATGAGCTATTTTTTGTGCACTTAAACTCGCAGTACATACAGTTGCTGCTAAAATAAATACAGCATTTCTAATTGATCTTTTCATCTTGATTTTTATTTTTTAATTTTCTATTTCTTGTATCCTAATAAACTTAATACATCATCGCTCACATCATATTTTGAATTGGCGTACAGTATTGAAACTTGTCCGGCTTTATCCAAAATAAAACCTAATCCTTTTTTCTCGGCGGTGGTTTTAATAGCGTTGTAAACTTTATCTTGAATAGGCTTTACAAGCTCTACCCTTTTTTTATAGAGTTCTCCATCCACACCAAAACGTGATTTTTGAAGATCCTTTGCTTCTTTTTCTTTATTGATGATCTCGTTCTCACGCTTCTTTTTCATATCATCTGTAAGCAATACTGCATCGGCTTGATATGCCTTGTATAATTTATCTATCTCGGTATACTTTCCTTCAATTTCTTTTTGCCATTGAATGCTGGTCTTGTCCAATTCGGTTTGTGCCGCTTTGTATTCAGGTATTTGACCCAAAATATAATCGGTATCAACGTAACCAAATTTAGCAGCTGTTTGTGCATTAGAGATAAACGCTACAAAACAAACCAATACTATTAAAATGCCTTTTTTCATGTCTTTAAGTTTGTCCATAAAACGTGCCAATTTACACATTTATTTGAAATTAACATTTTTTTAGAGTTCGCCCAACATACCGCCAATAGTGAAGTGGAATTGCCCTTTGCCATTTCCTGCTCCTTGTTGACCAATATTATCAAAGCCCCAGCCGTAATCAATACCTAATAAACCAAACATTGGAAGGAATACCCTTAAACCAACACCAGCACTACGTTTTACCTGGAATGGATCAAATGTTTTGAAACTTGCGTATGAATTACCTGCCTCAGCAAAACCTAACACATATATAGTTGCCTGAGGATTTAAAGTAATTGGATAACGTAATTCCATGGTATAGCGCGCTACAATTGGATCACCGGTTAATGGCGATAAAGATCCATCCGGATAACCTCGAAGTGCAATGATCTCGCGAGCCACAAAATTTTGGAAACCACTTAAACCACTACCGCCCATATAAAAACGTTCGAATGGACTAAAACCAACTGCTTTATTATAATGCGCAAGGAAACCGTAACCAACTTTTGTTCTTAATACAAGGTTGCGAGCTTCTTTTCCTTCGGCCGCTTTTTTGTTGGTTAATTGCGTGAACCATTCTGCAGTGAATTTATATTTTTGATATTCGATGAACTTGAATTTTTCGTTAACGGTTAGATCGGCATAATTTTTTCCATTGAATAAAGAGTATGGCGGAGTTAACTGCCCAAAGAAGGTGAAGTTAGAACCCGTTTTTGGATAAATAGGTTGATCAACAGAGTTACGTTGAATTGTGATGTTGGTATTTACGTCGTGCGCATAACCTGTTCTGAAAACAAATGAGCTGTATTGGTAAAGGTCGTAATAATTGTAATTAACCGAATTGAACATGCTAAAGTAGTTATCAGGCCAGATCAAACGGCGACCAAAATTTACCGAGCCACCATAGATCTTCATGCTTGAATTTTTTGGATTACGAATGCCTTCTTCTTTATTGATCAACATTGGTTCACCGTTGCTAAATTTTGAATGGAATGTAGAGAAGGTCAATGAATTTGGTTTTTTTCCACCTAACCAAGGCTCAGTGAAAGAGAAATTGAACGAGGTATAATATCTTCCGTTGGTTTGTGCTCTAACTGATAAACGCTGACCATCGCCACTTGGCAAAGGTTGCCATGCCGATTTTTTAAAGAAATTACGCATCGAGAAATTATTGAAGGTAACGCCTAATGTTCCAATGATACCTACAC
>CAYYUS010000123.1:0-7029 GCA_964474925.1 uncultured Akkermansia sp.
CAGCTTTTATTTCATCGGCATTAGTTTCTCCATTTAGCTCTATTAGCACCATTAAGGAGTTATTTTCGGTATCGTTTTGTTTACTTGCTGCCTTACTGCGTAGCGAATCCAGAAAAGCTTTAATATCATCATCACTAAATCCTTTCATGGCAGTTTGTAAGGAAACTACAGTAAAGTTTTTACGAGTGTCATCATCGTGGCGGATGTTCACGTGTTTTTCGGCAAGCTCCTTAAAAAAAGCTTTGTATGCAGCAGGCGTTTTTGGTGTTGTTAGTGCCATTATATTTATATTTCTATTACTTCTGGTAGTTTAAATGCTTCACTAGCTCTATTGCCGTATTGCTGCATCATCAGGATGCCAAGCACATTAATACTGCCGTACATCGAGCGGCTAAACCATTGGTATGTTCTTTTGCTATGGTTTTTTAGCATCTTGTTTTTTTTGCGATTGCCCACCAGTTTTTTCACAATTTTAGCATCCCTGGCATCATCCAAACTTTTACCTCCAAACAATCCCATATCCACATACATACCATGTTTGCTGTAGGAGAATACAAAAGTTTTAACATCGGTAAGCATGCCTAGTGTTTGCATTTTTATACTGTTTTTAAGTTTACCGGTATCGCTTAGTTTTTTATTCGTAACCGAGCGAATAAGGTATTCCTCCGAATCCTTTGCCCATTTCATCAGAGCAGCACGTTGGTTTATTTTAAAATTGATATCAGACATAGTAATTGTCTTGTTTTCTACCGTTTTTAAATATTAAAATCAATGCCAATAAAGCTGCACCAATCAACATTAGTCCTATCCTTTCGCGCCACACATCTTGCCAAGCTTTTTTAGGAGCAGGAATCAGCACTTTGTTTGGTAATGGTATTTTTTTATCTCTGATAATAGGTTTTTGCGTAAACACCACCGATATTTTATTATCCTTAATAAAAGCTTTAATATGGTACTGATCATTATCCAATTCATAAGGTTTAATTTTTACAGGAATAGTTTTCAAAATCTCCTTAACCGTTTCTTTACTGATGCAAGTATCCTTAAGTTTTTCCAAGGCAGAATTTAAAGCATTAGTATCATAGAATGGCACCAGTTGCACTTCAGTAACCAATTGCTTTATGGTATCCACCACATGAGCAGTATCATTTTTAAAACAAGCAGGATATTTGGCCACAAACCTTTCGCAGCGTTTTTGTTGGCTCACGCAACTGACCATAGTAGCGCATAAAAAAAGGACTATGAATTGTTTCATAGTCCAAATTTGGTTTATATCCCCTCAAAAAAAAAGGACACAGTTATTTTTGATTTAAGATTTTTGATTTTTGATTTTCTCTATTTCAAATTGCACTTCAAACCATGAACTTTGTTGCATTCTACAATCATTTTCATCAAATCCAATTTTATCAATACCGGCTTTAAGAAATTTAACTAATTCTAAGGCGTATTGTACAGCAAATAACTTAACAGATTCTTTGCCTTGCTCATTAGGGAAGAAAAAGAATGCCATATTTTCTCCTCTTTTAATCAATTCAAGTGCTTTTTGTTTTGCTTCGCTTGTAACATCAATACATCCATCAGACATTCCTGCAACAGTAAATTCGGTTTCATGCCTTAATCGCTGTAGAACAATGTAAGTATCCCAGTTATTCCTTTCATCAATACCTTGATGTATAAATTTAATTTCTACAACTGAATTCGCAGAATTATTATAAAAATTATTTAGATGCTCTTTAATTTCATCAATGGTTGAAAAGTCTTTAACAGTTTCCATTGAATCCGAATAACTGCCTTTGTGGTCTCTGTATTTCATTATTATAGGTAAGTATAAGAACCGTAGTTAACCGACATTTTTATTTCTCTATCAATTGTAATTGGATTAAACTCATTTTTAATTTCATAACAATGAAGAAAGAAAGGTATATCATTTACAAAATATGTTCGTTGCTTAATGTCTATTCTGTCTTCACATTTACAATTTGACTTAATAAACTGTATAAGTTCTATTTTCTCCCTAAACTCAAAACCTTTTCTTTTAAGCCCTTCAATAATAAAATCTTCTAATTTTTTATCAAGTTGAGATAATAGTTTATTACTTAAATCCGCTATTAGTGATGGCGGTTCTTGTGTTAAGTTTGTGATTTGTAATTCCATTATTAATACAAATATAATATTTTTTCAAATTATTTCATTAACCCTACACCACCAGCCACCCTCCACTTTCAAAAACATAATCATGTTCCAGCATTACAGTGTGTATGGTATCAATGCTAATACTATTTTCCCCTGTTTGCAGAAATAGTTTGTGCAGTATTTCCTGAGTAGAAACAATATCATTACACTCCTCCATATTGACCGCTTTGGGGTTTAATTCCATCCAATCCGTAATCCAGGATTCCCACACACTTATTTTGGTATTGTTTTTTAAATCATTCATAAAAAATGGCAAGGCCTGCGAAGTGATGCTTGTTTGCACAAACAACATGCCCATAAAGAGCAGCCTTGCCAATATTGGTTAGGTTGCCTGTACAAAAAAAGAACATCACTTCGCATTGCAAACATAAGCAAATATTTAATAAAACCAAAAAAGCCCCTCTAAAGGGGCTTTGTAAAATATATAATTACCAAAGAACTGTTTCAATATTTCCATCTTCTTTTTCTGCCATTATCAATGTGGATGAAGCCTTTACTTACCAATCTTTTGGTTTTCAAGCTCATTACATAACTTTTGGCCGCCAATCCACCATCCCATTTGCTGTACTTTTGCATTATCCAGTTAAATATAGTTACATACTGGGCATCATCTTCACAATTATCAGGGAAAAAATCCACCGCCTTACCATCATCGTGCATACCGCCACCTGTTCTACCTCTGCTTTTTTCCCAACGCAAACCACGGAAACCACATGAAAGCTTCATTCTTATCTCCTTGCCATCCTTGCGCTTAAAGTTAGCATTCACTTCATCCCTAATCTTCTGCAACACCTGTGCTATTTTAGTCAGTTCCAATACATGAGCATCGGTAATATCTTCCCAATTCCATTTTATGGCTACTTCTGGCATCATCCCTTCCACAAGCTCACGCAGGGTAAAGTTCTTGGTTAATTGTAGGTCTTTGTTCATTAGCGTTTTTTCAAAAATTGGTTAAACAAACTTTTGCCAGTTAGCGACTCCAAATTCTCATCAATGGATTTTAATTCAATAAAAGCAATCAATGCAGCTACAATTTTCATTACCTCAAAATCTTTAATAAAAGCTTTTTGCATTAAGTAAGCCACCAGTATTGCTACCATGTAGCCTATACCTTTGGTTACACTGTTACGCATTTTTTTGCTATTGATGGTTTCTTCTCTTTTACGAGCTGCCAACACACCGGTAACAAAATCGCTTACTACCAAAAAACCAATGGCAAACATTAAGTTTGCTGCAGGAGCTAACATAGAAAGCCCACTCATTACCAGGGCAATTGCCCATTTTTTAAAATTTAAATCCATAATTATCTTCGCATTCATTACATTAATATAATTTTATTGTCAGTCGTGTTTATTACTGGTGGTACCGCATTTAATAAGTAAGCCTCATAGTACCCAACATATTTAGTCGTGGAAGCATTGGCATTTAAAAAATCAATCAATTTCTTTTTATACTTAGCTGCTTCTTCGGTAGCCTGTTTCATCATAAGCCCCTTATCGCTCATTTGTTTAGCTATCTCATTATTATTGGTGGTACTTGCCACTTCTTTAATAATTAAGCCATCAGCTTCAATACTAATAGGTAAGTTAGGCGCAGCTCTTTCAATAGTGTGGTGCGCTACATACTTGCGGATGTGTTTTAGGAGCAACTCCATGTCTTCATTAGTGCTGCCATCCAAAAGATAGGATTTAACCTCTTCTGTCAGAGCAACACTAATAAACGAAGACATATCCTCCCACACAATGGTCATTTCGGCACATAAAGAATAGTGAGTACGCCAATCAGCTATTCGTCTGCCAGCCGCAGCCCATTGATTCAATTTATTGATAGGTCGCCCCATCAAGTATTTATACTGATCACTCGCTACTATTGTAGGGTAATCATCTTTATTGGCAACTATAAACTCCCACAATTCCTCCATCCCCTTGCTGTAACTTGCCATACACTCCGCTCTAAAATCACGCATCATCCATTGGAATGGTTTTTTTGCATTAGTACCTTCTTCCGTAGTATAACCACTGTCACTTATATACAATACCGCTTGTTTACTGTGGCGTGATAGGGTCATATTAGCAATAGGTTTACGAATCCTTTCTACCAGTGCTTCTTCTTCAGCAGTCAAAGTATCAGCTTTAAATTTATCCCACAGCGAAAGCATTACAGCATTGCTTGTAATAATAGCAATATCGCTCATACTGTTTATTGCATAGCTTTCCAAGCTTTCTTCCGACATTTCCGAAACCATCACACTGATGTATGATTTCATATCGCTGGTGGTATTAAAAAAAGGTATCATATTAATTAGGTAAGGTCATTATTCCGCCTATAGATTGAGGCACAGATGAAGTAACATAAAGCTCGTGTATTTCTTGAGCATAAGCTTTCACGCCCTCAGCTCCGTTTTTTAGGTAGGCTTTTTTTAACATTTTAAAATGATTAACAATTCTTTCAGACTCCCCTTTCATGGTGTAGTATTTTTTAGGCTTAATTTGAATTTTAGGCCATACCAATACAGGCTCATTGTTTACCCATTCAGTTTCAGGCATTACCGAAGTATCATTTATTTCAGTAATACCTCTCATTATAAGTTGCTCCCCTAAAAAAAGCCTTACTTCTTTCATTTCAGTATAACTCTGAGGAAGCATTTTTGCCAAGTCTCTTAGTTCTGATATTGTTCTTTTATCAATCATAAATTATGCGCCTACTACTGTTTTTTTACCTGTTGGATTTTCGTCAAGTGTTTGAGAAATATCTACATCAATATACATCGGGTAAATATCCTCTGGGTAATTATTTAAAATAGATATCATCCAAGCAAATTGCATCGAAACAAGTCTTTCACGCGTTAGCGTTGTTTGTTTAATTTTTAATGATTCACGTCTTTGAGAACCTCCACCACCATTTAGGTCCTTTGCCCCAGGCATATTTAATCCGAGCAAAGAAGGATCAATACCAATAGCGAATAATATTTCACTATTGGCAGCCAAGTTATTCGGCAAATCCTTAGTGCTATCTAAGTAGCTCTTTATAGGCTCAATAGTTATTGAGTCAAATTTCTCTAAATCATTGTACAATGAAAATACACTTTTCCCTGCAGCTTCAGCACTGGTAATTACAGTTTCTATTTCGTCCCTGTACTGAACAAACAAAGTAATTTGGTCTTTTTCCTCCTTAGTTTCCCAGTCTTTATACTTTGCTTTAAAAGTTGATAAAGGAATTTTCACATGGTATTTAAGTGAAGCTTGGTTTTTATAGATGTTTTCTATCAATTTAGGCACACCAATAGCAATATTTGCCCATCCATTACGGAAAGTAGCATAGTAATCAGGCTCCGAGTAGTAGAACTTACCCCACGAATTGTATCTAATCGGGTAAACAAAAACAGGATTACTCTCAGCAAACTTTTTTATATCCCCATGATTATCGTAGTACTTATATTTAACGGTTTTCTCATCAGGAGAACTCTTCTCATGGATGTCTTGAGCATAGTATAACCAATTTGCTTTACCATTCTTTCTTTTTTCTATTCTGCATGATGGCGTGTCCAAGCATTTAAATGAATGAACACTTCCATCTGCAGCCATCACCACCAAAATAAAAGCTATTCCAAAAGTATCTGCCGACAATATCCCGTCACTTAATGCTATATTAAACCCACTTAAATTACTCCAACGTCTCCACGTGCTTGGGTTACTAATAATGTGTTTAAGCGTTCCTTTTTCTTCATCAACCCTTTCCTTCATCCATTGGATTCCAGAACCATAGTGCAGGTCAGCGGATAAATTTAAAGCACGTTTTGCCACACCTAATTTTTCCATATCCGCTTGAAGTTTTTGAGGCCAATCATCATTGTCTCCCCAAATCGCCCACACCTTACTATTATTTTGAATTTCGGTAATATCATCAGGCTCTTTAATTTTCTTATCGTCCTTAATTTTACCTTCAGCGAAAGAAGCTCCGGCACCCATAATTGTAAAAACAGAATTAGAGTTGTTTTTAATTATATCAACATCATTGCCTCTTTTTATAACTGCTTCATTCATTGTAATTCAAAAGTCATTATTAATGACACAAAAAAAAGGACAGCCAAAATTCAGTTTTTAAAAAAACTGTCAACCCAAAAAAGCCTCCAATTTTTTACCCCTCTTTTTTGTCAAAAAAGGGGGCAAATTTTTTCAAAAAAAAGTGCATTATTTTTGCCTAAAGTTTTGATTTTTAGCGTTTTAGTTGTATATTCGTATTGTCTTTAATTCAAACATATGAGTAAAATCAACCAAGCAGAAAAAGCCCAAGGGGAAAAGTCTGCACCGAAAAACCCCGTTTTAGCCGATTTCGAGAAAAAAATCGAGTTCTTTAACCAGTTGCACTCTAAAGTAAAAACTAGGCGATTACTACAGGCACACATTGAAAACTTAGAAAAACTGAATTTTCCCGAAGCTAAAAACCCATTCGAGGAAAGTCCAGAGCAGAAGCAAAAAATTGTTTTGTATGTTGGCTATCACGAAGAGTACGAAATCAAAAATCCTACTTTAATGTATGAAATCAGAGAGTTTATTATTGCAAAAATCAAAGGTAAGTTAAACGAAATCGAACAGGAGATAGCAACCGCACAAATTTAAAAAATTTGCCCCGCCTTATTCAAGGGCGGGGCTGTCTTTAATTCAAATCAGTAAAACCAATTTAAACCTTATGCAAAATAACAACATTTCTGACATAAAACAAAAGCGCCAACAATTAAAAGATTTGAGCGCCCCATTCAAAAGCCTATTAAAGGAGGGAGCCATCGAAAGCATTAATCAAGCACTTATCGAAGAATACACCACCGAAGAACATCAA
>CAYYUS010000124.1:0-2244 GCA_964474925.1 uncultured Akkermansia sp.
ACCATGTTCAAATACGAGTTGATGTATCTCTTCTAAATTTGTGATATCGTAAGGAGGATCAGCAAAAATGATGTCGTATTTTTTTTTGGTGTCTTTTAAGAGTTTAAACACATCGCCTTTTACCGCATTTATTGGTAGATCAAATTTTGACGCGGTTTGCTTCAAAAAATTAACGCACGAAAAATTATTATCTATTGCAGTAATGTCTTTACATCCTCGCGAAGCAAATTCAATAGAAATATGTCCTGTTCCCGAAAAAAGATCCAGCAAAGAAGTTTCTTCAAAATCAATTTTGTTATGGAGGATATTAAAAAGTCCTTCGCCTGCAAAGGAAGTAGTAGGACGAATGGGTAATCCCTTTGGAACTTCAATATTCCTTCCGCCTAATGTGCCGCCTAAAATTCGCACAGATGTTTGTTTAAAATGCTGAAGTAAAAATGATTTGGTAATTCATCCACCGGTTTATCCAATGCTTTGCTAGACACAAAATTTACGTTACGGATGTATTTTTTTATAAGATCAAATAACTCGTCGTTTGTTTTTTTGTTCCCTGCAATTTGCAAACGCAAAGTTTCTTTATTCAATTGAAACTGTTCGATAGTGAACAATAAGAAATAAAGCACATCTTCGTTAGTATCATATTTAAAGATGTTATAAAAAAGAAGGTCATTCTTCGATTTAATGATCAATTCGATGCATGAGTTATGGAAATTCAAAAAGACATCGCTGTTCTTAAAATAGGGTAAATTCAAAAACAGGTCGATGCTTCCGGCCCCCACATGATCAATTTTAGCGGCCGAAAAGGTCTTTTCAATAAAGGCTAAAAGTTCAAGATCGTAGGTATAGGTAAAGTAAACCGAATTGTTAACCAAATTAGTTTGTACGGTTTTAATGTCCTTAACTCCGGTATTAAATTCCAATAATCCTTTTAAGTTTGGGTCGCTATAAGCTTGGGGCACAAGGGTAAACAAGCGATTTAATACTTGAACCGACACATGATTAAAGCGGTGTTTTAAAATACCGAACTCCGACAGAAAATAGCCTAATTCATCAATTGTTTGGCTTATGTTTTTTTTCTCAGGCTCAAAATCCATCGAACATATCTCGTGTAAATTGGTATTACCATCGTTAAAAATGGCCGCTTGTATCGAATGATCCTCAATGAACAGGTATAGGTTGAGCGTACCTTTTTGGTATGCCCTTATGGGGAAGTGTTTCCTGTTTTTAACCTCTGTAACCTGCATGGGAATGTAAAAGTATACCTTTTTAGGCTTTAATAAAACAAAAATAACTGTACATTTGTAACCCACTCTTATTTTTATGGAAATAAAGGAATTATCTAAGACCGATTTCGCTAAGAACCCGGTAATTGCTCAAATGATGTTGAACAATCATGAGCAAGTAGTTTTTTGTAATGATAACGCTACCGGTTTGAAGGCTATCATTGCTATTCACAACACTGTTCTTGGTCCTTCGTTGGGTGGAACGCGTATGTGGAATTACAATAACGAAATGGAAGCTTTAAATGATGTGCTTCGTTTATCAAGAGGAATGACCTACAAATCATCAGTTGCAGGTTTGAACCTTGGCGGCGGGAAAGCAGTTATTATTGGTGATGCCAAGAAGGTAAAATCAGAAGCATTACTTCGCAGGTTTGGAAAATTTGTAAATAGTTTAGGCGGAAAGTATATCACTGCCGAAGATGTGGCTATGAGTAGCCGCGATATGGAAATTATTCATATGGAAACAGATCACGTGAGTGGTTTGCCTGAAAATATGGGTGGAAGCGGAGATCCTAGTCCTGTTACAGCTTACGGCGTTTACGTAAGTATGAAAGCAAGCGCCAAAGAAACTTGGGGATCTGATAGTTTGAGTGGAAAAAAAGTATTGGTTCAAGGAATTGGTCATGTTGGTGAAGTTTTAGTATCGCACTTAACTAAAGACGGAGCAAAAGTTTATATCAATGATATTAGCGAAGAGCGAATTAAAGCGGTTGCAGATAAATACAAAGCAGAATTTGTAGCGGCCGATAAAATGTTTGATCTGGATATTGATATTTACGCGCCTTGTGCGTTAGGAGCAACTGTTACTGATGAAACCTTGGCGAAATTAAAATGTAAGATCATTTGTGGTGCTGCGAATAATCAGCTAGCTGATGAAACCATACAAGGTGTAAGCGTTGGTAAAAAAGGAATTTTATACGCGCCTGATTTTGTGGTGAACGCAGGTGGCATCATCAACGTA
>CAYYUS010000124.1:2254-7022 GCA_964474925.1 uncultured Akkermansia sp.
TATATTTGATTTTATGAATTGGAAGGATATAATCAGGAGAGAGCATTGGCACACGCTGAAAAAATTTACGATACCACATTTAATTTATTTCAATTAGCAAAAAAAGAAGGAATACCAACATATTTGGCAGCAAACAGATTGGGCGAACAACGCATCGAGGCTATTGCGCGAATTAACGCGGTGATCTAAGTTACTTAATTAAAAGAAGGTTCTTTACACATGTTGAGCAGAAGATTTTTACGTATCAAAACAATGCAGGCACTTTATTCTTATTTTAAGAATGAGAAGCCCGACATGAAAGTTTTTGAAAAAGAACTGTTCAAGAGTATCGATCAGGTTTACGATCTGTATTTGATCATCATCAATATTTTTGCAGGAATTTACCAAAATGAATTGCTTATCATTGATGAGAACAAGAATAAGCGTTTGCCGAGTAAAGAGGATCTTAATCCCAATAGAAAATTAGCATCCAATACATTACTGCTTGCAATTTACGAGAGCGAAGAATTAAAAACACTCATCGAAAAAAGAAAGCTAGGATCATTTATTGATAACGATATTGTTCGTCGCCTTATTGCAGAGATCAAAAAAACACCAGAGTTTGAAGCGTACGAAAAAATGGAGGTCCCAACTTTAAAAGATGATAAACATTTTTTGAATGAGGTGATCGTAAAGGTTTTAAATGAGAATGAGGTACTGATCTCGATGTTTGAGGAAAAGAGCATTTACTGGACCGATGATCTTTATGTAGCTTATAATTTAGTTCTAAAGAATTTTGAATTGTTTGATGGTAAATTTCGCATTTTACCATTACTGAAGGATGAAAAGGATGACGAAGAATTTGTTTCCTTACTATTTCAAAAAACCATCCTTTATCGAGAAGCAAATATTGAATTGATCCAAAAACATGTAAAGAATTGGGAACTTGATAGAATCGCCGAAATGGATATGCTTTTGATGCAAATGTGTATCACCGAATTTGCTTACCTCCCAAATGTTCCGGTTAAGGCTTCCCTTAACGAATACATTGATATCAGTAAAGATTACAGCACTCCGAACAGTAAAGTGTTCATCAACGGCATCTTAGACAAGATCATTTTCCAGTTAAAAGATGAAAATCGCATCCAAAAGCAGGGCAGAGGCCTAAAGGAGAATTAGTCGTTAAAAACTTGCTTTTTAACGAAAAAATTACTTATTTTTACTCTAAATCTTAAGATTTTTCGGAAATGTTAAAATTTAGCCTAAAAGCTTATAAGTATTTCCAACCATTTCTTAATTAATAACGTAGGGTCTTGTACAAATATATTTCAATGAGAAAAACCTTATCTTTTTTAGCGATCTTTTTTTGCATCGCTTCTTACGCACAAAACATCATACCTCCATTTATCAATTATCAAGCGGTTATTAGAGATGCCGGAGGTGTTCCTGTTGCCGAGGGCGCAACCATAACATTAAATTTCAAGATCTTTACAAATGCTACAACATTAACTCCCGTTTATGAAGAAGAGCATGTAGTTGTTGTTCCGCCAACTCATGTAATTAATTTAAGGATCGGGAATGGAACTCCGGTGCCGCCTTTAAATAATTTTTTGGCAATACCATGGAATGCGGGCACTGCGCACTATTTAGTTTCAAAAGATGGCAACAGTCTTGGATCTAGAACACCTTTTGCTTCGGTGCCATATGCATTTAGTGCGGGTGGCGGTGCATCAACAAGTTATTCTCCAAGTGCAAACGTAAGTATAAGCGGAAATGTTCTTGATCTAACCAATAAATTATCGAATACTGTTTCGGTTGGATCAAATCAATTACCAAATTCAAAGATCCCAATTTTTTCTGCTGATGAGAAAGGACGTTTAACAAACACGGGCGAATATCCAGCAAATATGGGCGGAGATATTATTGGAAAATTAGATAGTCAGCATGTTGCAAAATTAAGAGGCGCGCCATTGTCTACCATCATGCCGTCTAACGGACAAGTGTTACAATTTAATGGCATAAGTTGGACACCCGCATCATTAAGCGGATCGGGCCCTTGGAGTTATAGTGCAAATACAATTTATCCAAGTAATAGCACAATTAGCGATAAGGTTGCCATTGGTTCAGGAACGGCATCATCATTGTTAGATGTGAAAAATTCAGGATTGAGTCCTTATGTTGGTGTTCCCGTTGCCAGCTTTTTAAATTCAAATGCAGCTTATAATTCGCAGGGTGTTGTAAGCATAGCAAACCAAGCCGGTGCTGGAGCAGGGCTATTTGTACAAAATGCTAATTCGGCAATAGCTTCTGATGGAATTATTGTTCAAATGTCGAACAATGCTAACACCTCTGATGGCATCCGTTCAACTAATGTAGGCGGAGGAAGGGCCGGAAATTTTATTAGCACCAGCGCAACAGCAACGGTTGAAACGTTGAACGCTTCTGCTAATGGGTCGTCGCCTGCTATAAAGGGTAATAATCTTTCTGTTGGTAGTAATTCGTTAGCGATAGGAGTGTATGGTAAAACTTCAAGCGCGCATCCTAATGCAGCCGGTGTTTTTGGCGAGAACGTGGGCGGTGGTGCGGGTGTTGTTGGAACAACTTCTGCAAGCGCTGCAGCGGTGGTTGGTGTTAATTTAAATAATGGTAACATAAATAATGCTAATGGTGTATTCGGATTGAGTAATAGTACTTTCTCAAATTGCGCCGGAATATGGGGAGAAAGTAAAGGAGCGGGTTATGGCGTGTTTGGAATTAATACAAATACAACTCTTTCAAACGTGCACGGTGTATATGGAACAACATCGGGAGGATTTAATACAAACTCAGGCGTTTTTGGTGAAACAGGAGGTTCCTCAGTTGGTGTAAGAGGAGTTAATAAGGGAACCGGAAATGCAATTCAAGGAACAAAACCAGCCGGTGTTACTTTGGGTTCTGCCGCAAGATTTGAGATCCTTGAGAACACCAATTCAAGCGCAGCAATGTTGTCAATTACACAAGGAGCCGGTGCCGCTGTGCAAGCAATGGCAGGAACTCCAACCTTATCGGCATTATCATTGAATTTAGTAAATGGACATATAAAATCCTCGGGAAATATAACAACTTCAGTTGCTGCAATTTCATATAATCCATCAGGTAATTTTTTAATGTTGCTTGCACCATCATGCGCAAACTGCAATGATGTTAGAGGTGAGATCACATTTTACGCACATGCAACTACAGCAATTGCCACGGGTCATTTTGCTGAGGTAGTAATTCCATTTACAAAACCATATGCTATTGCACCGGTTGTTGTGGCATCTCCTATAAGCGACTTACTCGGATTGCATTTTAGGGTAACAGGTGTTACTATAAACGAATTTAGGATAAGGATATACAGGCCTGCGGGACAAACATTCCCGAGCCTTATAACATCAGGCACTAACTTTATATTTAGTTATTACGTAATGGAATAATTATGAAAAATGTATTTTTATTTTTTTGTCTATTAGTTAGTTTTCGCTTCGCGGCGCAAATACCTAACATGCCCGATTCTATAAATTACCAAGCCGTATTGCGTGATGCAAGCGGAGAAGTAATGCCGGCAGGTACTACAGGAACTTTGAATTTTAGGATATTCTCTGATTTTATTAGCGTGAATGCCGATTATGAAGAAAATCATTCGTTCACTACCAGTGCAGTTGGATTAGTGAATCTTTATATTGGTGGTGGATCTAAAGTTGGAACTAATACGTTTGCTAATGTTAATTGGCCTTCTGGTTCTGCTTGCTACGAAGTGCGATTGAATGGAACTCTTATTAGCCCGCGACAAGCATTTGCTGCAGTACCTTATGCGCTTTATGCAAAAACTTCGGGTGGAGGTTCATTACCTGCAGGTTTAGTTAATCAAACCATGTATTATGATGTAACTGCAGGATGGAAAGGAACAAACAATTTAGCTAATGATGGAGTGCGTGTTGGATTAGGAGTTGCACCAAGCTCTCGCATAAAATTACAAGTTGCCTCAACCGATCCAAATGATTCAACGCTCATTCATGCGGCGAAATTAAATGCAGGCACAGGTGATGCTTCATTTAGGGGGACCATGATAGGAAGTACCAATACAACTGCAATTAATCCATTTGCACCTATTTTTGGTGCCGATATAAGAAGTTCGAATAACGGTAATGGTTATGCTGTTGGTTTAGCAAGTTCGGCAAGCGCGTCTAATGGCGGAACCGGAATTGGTATTTCAGCAACATCTAGAGGTCCATCAACATCAACTCTGGTTGGTTTATTTGCTTCTGTGGATACTTTAGCAAATCCAAGCGCGTATGCAGCTGTATTTGAAAAAGGAAAAGTTTTGATCGGAGGCGATGTTTATTATCCAAATGCAGTTTCATCAGCCGGATACGTTTATAAAATTAATGCGCAGAAAAAAGGATATTGGGATCTTCCATCCGGTGGAAACTCTTCTATCACCATAAACCAAAGTGGCATTGTTAATGTTTCACCTTCGGGAATCCCCTCAACGCTATTTACTATTTCGGCGTTGGCACCAATATTTGGAACTTCAGGCATTGGTACCGTTGTTCCAGGCGCTTATCCAAATTATAATTTAAACATTCCAACACCATCTATAAGTTTTAATGGTACAACCGGAAACTTAACTTTTGCGCAAACTCCTTTCAGTACTAACGTAAATATTTCGCCGAACTTAAACTTATTAGGAAGTTTGCTTACGGTTGGAACAAGTACGGTTATAATACCCGGAACTAATGTTTGGTCAAAGCCAACAGGCACTACAGTT
>CAYYUS010000125.1:0-7011 GCA_964474925.1 uncultured Akkermansia sp.
AATATAATTTGAATTAATACAATTCGAAATTATCCATTCAAACTCTTCTTTTTTCACTTCTTAACCAAGGAACCGTATACTGCAATTTGTTGATCTAAATTTGTTTGCCAATTAAACAGTTCCCTCACACTATTTAACGCTTTAAGGGAGCTTGTGGTTGCAAAATCTTTGTCCATTATTAGCTTCTCAATAGCCTCCGCAGTTTGAGCAATATTGCCCGGTTCAACACATTGGCCGGTTACGCCATTAGAAACAATATCTTTTAGTCCACCTGTATCGCTCACCACCACCGGAACATTGCAGGCCATGGCTTCGATAACACTCACACCAAAACTTTCGTACTGCGAAACGTTAACTAAACAATTTAATTTATTGAAATAATTTACCGTTTCCTTAAAGGGAACTTTACCTGTAAATTCAACTGAGTCATTTAAATTCAATTGCTTCACCAGGTCTTTCAAAACATCTCTTTCCTTACCATCGCCCACTATAAGCAATTTAGTTTTTGGATGTTTTAAATGCACTGCCGCAAATGCTTTTATGAGCACGTCCATATTATAAACCTTTTCGAGGGATTTAATAGCGCCGATCACAAAGTGATCTTTACTTCTTAACGATTCGTTTGGTTTGAATGTATCAAAATCAATTCCAAAGGGAATTACATTAACTTTGCGTGGATAAAGTTGCTGAATATACGTATTGATAGTTTCGGATGTAGCGCAAACGGCATCGGCACATTTTAAATTAAAACGCATGATCTTTTTATTCATGAAATTCTCTTGCGGAAATTTCATCACATCGGTTCCCCATGCCGAAAGTACAAAGGGATGAAATTTTATTAAAGCGCCCAACAAACCATAGCTACTGGCATAATGCGCATGCACCACATCGGGTTTAAAATCGTTGATGATCTTTTTTAATTTAGGAATGTATGTAAAGTAGGTGAATTTGCTGCTGAGTCCATTTGCTACGTGTCGCTCTTTTAATTCAAACAGCACTTTTACGTTTGGCACATTTGCCATCCACGGAAACTCAGTTTTGTTCAATGAAAAAATGCCTACCTCAATGCCTCGTTGAGCAAGGCCTAAGGCCCATTTTTCGGTGTGGCCCGAAGCCACATCTGCCAACAATAATATCCGCATTTACTTCAAATTTAAAATATTAAGTATCAATAACGGTTTGTTAGCTGATTTGTTATAAACATTGAATATTTAAAAAATATAAGCTTTATATTCGCCTAATGGCTTCATTTTCAATCATTATACCCTCCTTTAATCAGGATAAATACATCAGGGAAACCCTTGAAAATGTGGCTCTTTTGAAGAAACAGGCCGCTCAAAAGAACATAATGGTTCAAGTGATATTGGTGGACAATTGTTCCAATAAGGAAACTGCCATGGTAATAGATGATTTTAAAGAGGATATTGATAATTTATTTGTTGAAAAAGATAAGGGACAATATGATGCCATCAATAAAGGATTGAAGCATGTTGCGGGAGAGTATTGGACCTGGTTGAACACCGATGACTTGATAGATATAGAAGGCTTTTTTAAAATAGCAGATGTTCTGAGTGCCAATCCAAACATTGATTATATCTATGGAAATCTGGGATATATAGATGGGAACTCTAAGTTTTACAAGAGCTACACTTGTGGAAATATAAGTTTAGAAAGATTAATACAAACAGAAGGGTCGATCAGCCAACCTGGATCCTTTTTTAAAACCAATTTCACCAAAAAAATTGGAGAACTCGACGGATATCACTTTGCGTTTGATTATGAGTATGTTTTGCGATGCTTAAAACATAATGCCAAAGTTTATAAACTAGAAGCTAACGTGGCTTACTTTAGATATTATAATACTTCCAAATCAGGAAGCCAGAACTTTAGATTTTTGGAGGAGCAATACTCTATTAGTAAATTATACGGACGTAAGACATTTTCTGTACTTACTTTTATGCTCATCATTCGTATAATAAAAAGGAGACTTTTTAATTAATTGACCGGGATCAAAGAAATAACTGTTTTTTCGGTTGGAGATTCGAACAGCCTTAAAACCTGGTCGAATGTGCCGTATTTTTTTACGAAGAACCTTGAGCTAAAGGGCTACAAAGTAAATCGTGTAAATATTGAAGAGAATAAAATCCTTTTTAATTTATACAAATACACGGCCTTTGCTTTTCTAAAGCTTATTTACCGAAATTCAAACCATACGTATTTTAGATCGAAGTTAAATTACTCTTTAACCAATAAAAAAATAGCAAAAGCATTAGAAGTACATTCTAACACAGATGCTGCCGTTTTTTTGACCTTTAGCTTTAGTGCACCAAAGAGTTTCAATAAAAAAGTAATTTGTTTTGGCGATTGGACATACTCCTACTATATCGCCAACTTTTTGGAGCGTGAACCAAAATGGTTTGAGCAAGCTTTTTTAGGAAGGGAAAAACAGCATATTGAAAAAGCGGATCTTGTTTTAGGTTTGTTTCCTTTATCAAGTACGTTCATTAAAAAGAATTACACGAATGCAAACGTTCATTATTTAGGGAACGTGATCAATTCTAATAGCGAATTAAATAAAGAGTTAGTTGTAAAAGCAAAGCTGGAAAGTAAAAAACTTTTATTTATTGGGAACGAAAAATATTTAAGCGGGGCGCTAGAGCTTATTGAAACGTTCAACAAATTAAAAAACAATTATCCCGAATTAGAATTGCATTTTATTGGTTTAAATGAAAATGAAACAGGAATAAAAGCGAGTGGCATTCATTATCACGGTTACTTAAATAAAAGCGTGGTTGCGGAGAATGAATTGTACTATAAACTTCTTTCGGAAGCATTGGTAATTATTAATTCAACCAAAGATTGGGGAGGATTTTCTTCTCTTATTGAAGCCATGTATTTTTATACGCCTGTGATTACAAGGCCATATGATGAATTTACAGAAACGTTTGGCTCAGCTATTGATTTTGGTTATTTTATAGATCAAAATAATACGCTGGGTAATTGCGTTGAAAAACTATTAAAAAATTCTAAAGACGAGCAATTAAAAATAATGGAAGCTGCTCATGCTAAGGTTAAAGATTTTACGTGGAGTAATTATATTGGTAAGATGATGGATCTGCTTTAAATAAAAACTCCTCGATGATTTCGAGGAGTTTTTAAAATGGACACAATAATTAAATCGACTTAATTAATAGTAGTAGGAATAAAATGCTTCTTTTGTTTTTTAGCGTCCTTTAATACATTGATCATTGGTCGTTTCAATTTAGGTTTTGCAGTGTACAAACGGAATAATTCCATATTAGCTAAACCGCATGTGGTACAAACGAAAAAACTTAACTGAGAGCCTCCTAATTTGAATCCACCGCTCGAACCAAATCTACCTGAAGGCATTTTCATTGAAACCTTTGCCAAACCACTCATGTTTGTTCTTGCAATAACGTTTCCGCTCTCGGCTTCAACAACTAAAAGATTAATGAGGTTTGTAGGCACCGTGTAAACATCTGTTTTTATATAAAGTGCGTTCTTATCTCTATTATTCGCAAGAGCGGAAATATCATCATTAGATTTTATCTCAAAAGAATAAGGATATTCCTCCTTAAATTCAGCTTCTGTTAATTCTAAAAGATCCTTGTCAACATAAAGTGTTTTATTCTTTAATTTCTCTTCAAGCTGGGTTTCTACATTGAAGTCAGGCTGAATACCAAAAAACACTTTCATTTTTGACATTAATAAATAATAATCACCTAAAGTTGGAACAGGTCCACTCATAGAAATTTTAAATTCTTTTTCATATAAAGCAAGTTCCTTTCCCTTAACATACACCATAAAAGTTTTATAGGTCATAAAAGGTATCTTTTCTATTTCCTTATTTCCTGGCACAATAACAGTAACGTTTCCGGTTTTGTTAAGAAGTTCAGCTGCGTTCAATTCTTCCTCAGTAATAAATTCAAGTTCTGTATCCTTCCAAGCATTTTTAAAGGCCGTAGTAATATTTTCGTTATGAGCCTTTACATTCGCCTTATAAGATTGTATCTCATCGGCCTTACCTTCTAACTTTTCAATTGCCTTTTGGTTCTCGGCTAATAGAACTACCATTAACTTTCTTGTTTTGAATTCATCTTTGGCTACAAAAGGCTTTTTATTCTCCTCGATCTTAGGTTTATCCTTCTTCTCATCCTTTTTTGCAGTTGCTGTTGAACTTCCTCCTTTTTTATCTTTCGCTTCTTTCTCCTTTGCTTCCTTAGCTAATTTTTCTTCATCCTCTTTCTTTTTCTTCTCAGCTTCCTTTGCAGCTTTCTCTTCGGCCTTCTTTTTATCAGCCATTGTTTTTGGATCGCTGCCTTGAGCCCAATAAATAATATCCACACGGGTTCTTTGGTAATTCTCTCCTTTTTGTGCTTCCTGTGTTTTGATATTTACAAGATCTCGTACCTTACGATTTACTGAAAGGAACATTTCTTCTACACGTTGTTCAGCAAATTTTTTGAACTCTCCTTTATGATAATAAGCAACGATATTAATATCTTGCTTCTTCCCGTTCAATGTTTTACCCCAGGCTACGATCTTATCTTCAATAACCTTATCAGGCACTGTTTGAGTGGCTTTAAAATCAAGGTGTAAAGTGTCTTGTGAAAATCCTTGGTTAACGCAAAAAATGCCTAAGGCAAGTGTAATAGTTTTAATAATGTTCTTCATGGTTATTTGTTTCAAAAAATCGTTCTAAATATACAAAATTTACTTAGTGTCTACAAGAAAAGGCCAATTTCAGCGTTACGCTTGTCTAAAAAATTAGTCATTTACCTTAGTAAACTTCTAATTTTTTAGCCTTCGCAAGCCTTGAACTTGACCTTTTCTTGCAGACTCTACTTAAGTGCCATGTACAATTTTAACACGGGAATATCATACCATTTGTACATAAATTGCTTATAATTTGAGCTTATAGTATCAAATATCTTCTGATCCTCACTATTTTTAATAGCCCTGGAAGCCTTGTAAAGCCTGTATTTAACGAACATGCGGTGTTTTGAAATGCCATTTGTTCCAATATAGGACCTAAAATTTTTGAACTCGGGTTTGGTAAGCAATTTTAATGCATATAAAAGAGCTTCTATATGATCGATATAATAACTATTACTGTTTACGTTCTTAACTGTTGTAGAGGAACTGTGAATTCGAAACGCGCATAATTGCTGTGGAATATATCGTAATCCATATACAGATGCCAATCTTAACAAAAACTCAAGGTCGCAGATCTGTTTGAGTTCATTATCAAAACCACCCACTTTTAGAAGTGCTTCTTTTTTAAACATGGTTAAAGAAGGCTCGCCAATAAAATTAAGAGAAGGATACTCGTTGGCGATCTTTGAAACTGTTTGAGCATTAAAATCATTAGACGTAAAATGCCCTGTATTCTCTAATGTTCTTACTCTATTTTGATAATAATCCTTTACATCTTCGGTAGCCGAATCGTCAAGCAAAAAATGACGTTTACAAACTATCAATTCAATACCGGCTGCTGCATTTTTGAAGAACTCCTCCAAACAATTCGAATTCATCACATCATCCTGAAAAAGGAATTTGATCCAAGTGCCGTTTGCTAATTCTACACACTTATTCCAATTACCTAATAAACCAAGGTTCTTTTCGTTCTTAACGAATTTTATTTGTTTATGCTTCGATACATACTCTTCAATAATGGAAATGCTTTTATCACTTGATCCATCATCACAAATAATGATCTCGTAATTGGTGAAAGTTTGAGAAATACAAGAGTCCAAACATGCTTTTAAATGCTTTTCGCCATTGTAAACCGGCACACAAACGGATATGAGTGGGTTCATCATTTCTTAATGGCTTTGTAGGCGGGACGAACAATTTTAATTAATGATCTTAAAAGATTGAATGCCAAAACATCAACCGAATTCATTTGCGGACGATTTTGCCTTTTTAATTCAATTGGATCGATCAACAGATCTTTTTGCTTTGTAATGAGTTGGTAATAATGATCTACATCAATATTAAAACCCATGCGCGCTAAATTCTGCAATTCGTCTTTACGATACGAAGAAAAAAGGATCTTGGTCTTAATTACAGGAACTCCTTTTTCCAGATGATGATCAACACACTTGTAATACGGACTAAACTCTCCTTGGTATCCGCCATTATCCACAAAAGAAGCAAGTTTAATCCCATTCTCAGTAAAATATTTATTTAAACCGATCTCGTAAGTTTGTATTACATCTCCGATACTTTGTTTGATACCATGCTGCTTAAAATAATTAGCCGCAAGTTCGACGGCTTTTTTGTTAAGCACCATAAAATATGATTGTATATGTGGTGTAACAGCCTCCGAAAAGGTCATGCCCTTAACATCAGCTGCTTCCTTGGAAAGCCAATCCATAAAAGGATCCAAAGATCTAAACAATACACAGGAGTCGTTCACTAAAAATACATGATCGAACTCTTTCATGTCTATTTTTTGAAAAGCTTTATACCAAGCTCCAAAATCAAAACCTTCGTTTTTTTCGTATTGAACGTTAATACTATTCTCCTCTAAAAATAAAACACTTTCCTTGTCTAAATTCTCTCCACTACGAATAAGAACAACTTTATTTAAATGCTTTTTTAATTCCTTTAAATAAACCCTAACATAATACGGAAGCTTGTTACCTTCAAAGTAAGATGCAAATAAACATATGTTGTTAGTAGTTAGCACGCGTTTTGTTTTATTAGGTCGTTCCACTTTTGCGAGATCGTTCTTATTCCAAACGTTAAGGCTCTTTCTCGTAAACCTTTTTTATTTTGGTCTGGATCTTTCATGAACTCAAACATTTTCTCTGCAAACTCTGCTGCATTGTTCTTTTGTTTCACCATATACCCAAATTCAGTACCGATCACTTCTTTTACGCCCACACAATCATTTGCAACTACAGGTAATTGAAGAAACAAGGCTTCTAGAGTGGTCATGGAGAACGATTCGTATTGTGAAGTTAATACAAAACCATTGGCCAT
>CAYYUS010000126.1:0-6937 GCA_964474925.1 uncultured Akkermansia sp.
ATAAGTCATTTGTTCTTATTGGGAAAAGAACGTTGTCGTTATGATTAGTAGTTACAACTTCTGCAAATACCTTTTTTGCTTCTGTTGCTATTAATATAGGAGCAATTAGATGATTTTGGCTAGTTTCATGAAAGTTTTTTAAATCCAAAGCATAATCGCAGACTTGGTCAAGAGCTATTGAATGAAATTCCTTCTCTCCAACTTTAAATTCTAAAACAAAAACCACGTTTTTTATTATCAGTACAACGTCTATTCTCCTTCCCATTCTTGGAATAGAATACTCGAAAAAAATGGAACCCTGATGATTTTTAATGCTTTCTTTAAGAATTGTAATTTCCTTTTTCCAAGCTGCTTTTTGAGTTATTTCATCTGAAAATTCACTATTGGTCGAAATGGAGCCAAGTATAGTCTCAATATCTTTTTTTAAAAAGTCTGAAATGGTATCGGCGTAGTAATATCTTTTCATTTCATACGTGTTTGCTAATTAATTATTGTAACAAAAATCCCAACAACTTTTAATTCACTAGCCTCTATTAGTTTATTAAATATAGTAATTTTTATTCTTCAATATCATACACCCACAAAACCCGCAAACAATTAATATGATGGTATAGTGGAGTAAATTGCTACAAAAAGCTTGCAAAGCCTTGTTAATAAAGGAAAATATGTCGTGGGATCCTTGTATGCGCTCGCTATGGTAAGGAGGGTTTGTTATTTAATGGATTTATTTTATCTTAGATTAAAATTAAAGAAGTGAAAAAACTATTTACGATTTTATTTATCATATCTATTATTAACACGAATGCACAATGCTGGCAATCTATTTCTGCAGGCTTCCATTCAATGGGTATAAAAACCGATGGAACTTTATGGGGTTGGGGAAATAATACTTATGGTCAATTAGGCGATGGTACAAATATTGATAAAAACATCCCAACCCAAATTGGCACGGGAACTAATTGGCAATCCGTTTGTGCAGGTGCTTATCTTTCTGTGGGAATAAAAACAGATGGAACCTTATGGACATGGGGCTCCAATGGTAATGGTCAATTAGGAACTGGAACAGCAAGTGGGAACTTTAGCATAAATGTACCTACACAAGTGGGAGTAGGAACTAATTGGCAATCTGTTTCAACCAATCAAGGTAGTGTTGTTATGGGCATAAAAACAGATGGTACATTATGGGCTTGGGGATATAATTATTATGGGGCACTTGGAGATGGTACAAATATTGACAAAAACATCCCGACCCAAATTGGTACCGGAACTAATTGGCAATCCATTTCTGTTGGTAGACAACATTCTTTTGGAATTAAAACAGATGGAACTTTGTGGGCTTGGGGTAGAAATATAGTGGGTGAGTTAGGAGATGGTACAAACATAGATAAAAACATCCCAACTCAAATTGGTACGGGAATTAATTGGCAATCCATTTCTGGTGGTGAAAGTCATTCGAAAGGGATAAAAACTGATGGAACCTTGTGGGCATGGGGTTTTAACGCTGTAGGTCAATTAGGAGATGGCACCTTTGTTAATAAAAATATCCCTACTCAAGTTGGTATCGGAACTAATTGGGTATCCGTTTTTGGTAGCGCTAATCATTCTTTGGGCATAAAAACAGATGGAACTCTATGGGCTTGGGGAGTTAATGATAAGGGAGCACTTGGGGATGGTACTTTAATAAATAAAAACATCCCTATTCAAGTTGGTACTGGAACTAATTGGCAATATAATTCTGGTGGCCATCTTTATTCCATGGGAATTAAAACAGATGGAACCTTGTGGACATGGGGTTTTAACGGTCAGGGTCGATTAGGAGATGGTACATCCAATGATAAAAGCATCCCTGCCGAGATAAGTTGTCCATTGGTAGGTATTGAAGAATACACTGATTATTCAAATTTATTTTCTGTTTATCCCATCCCTGCCTCAAACATTCTGCAAATAAAAAGAACAGAAAATCAAAACATCGATAGCTTTGAGATTATAGATGTTCTAGGAAGAAAAGTATTAGAGCAAAAAGAAAACACAACTCAAATACACATTGAAGGATTGAACAAAGGTATTTATCAATTACTGATCACTTCGGAGGGTAAGAGTTATACGAGTAAGTTTATTAAGGAGTAGGGGTTTAATATGCATATGAAATTAAAATTAGTATTATGAGAATGATCCTTTTTGTTCTTTTATTTTGCTTTTGGACCTCAAGTTGTAGAAGAGGGTGCACAGATAAGGATGCAACTAATTATTGTGCTTGTAAACGGGAAAAAAAGGGCAGTTGTACCTATCGTAAAGGTATCAGTTTTTGGTTCAATCAAGAGTTTCAAGATAGTTGTTTGGCAAATAATATCAGATTACTGCAAATATTTTTAGATAATGAATTTATTGCTGAACAACCTTTTCCGGCAGGAGTATCTGGAGCTATTCCTGAGAGCCCATGTCAAGCCTTTCCGTTGGGGATTACAATTCATGGAGATAAAGAATTAGGTCATTCCAAAGCAAAGACTTGCGAAATGTATGTAAAAGTAAGGGATTCTACGGGAAATATTGTTCATCAGTCTGCAATATCTAATGTTTTTATTTCTATATATGGACCTTACTGCGGTAGTTACCAATTAATCTATTAATTATTTTAAGGAGTAGAATTATTTATTTAAGCCATGAAAAAATTATTAATTATACTTTTACCCTTGAGTATTCTTACCGCTTGTAAAAGAGAGTTCGATTGTGAATGTCGAGTAGATTATACTTGCGGATCCACGATGATAACACCAGACACTTCAGGTTATTATTTTGAGCACATGAAAGTAATTCAGAGAAGTAAAAATAAGGCTAACAAAGAATGCAGCAGTTATACTAGAGTTGAACAACATTGCGCTTTACTTGGCGGCGCCGGATCGTATACTAAGACTTGTGAGATAGAATAGGGTAAATTTATCTATTTTACCAGAAAACTGTTTACTGCATACGTAGCTAATTACTTTACAGGAAGATGCGGTAAGATTGTGGAGCAAGTTTAATAAGGCATAGAATTCCTTATATTAGACGAACATACAATAGATCAATTGCTTTTATCTAAAAAGAATATTCCCGGTTACCTTATTTGGTTTCGCTTTACATTAGGCATTTTAATACCTTTAATTGTGGTTTTTATACCGGGTGATACTTCTATCATTATTTCCATATTGATAGGAATAGGTTTTTTTGCAGATATATTTGATGGGATAATTGCAAGAAGCTTAAATGTGTCGACACAAGAGTTGCGAATTTTAGATTCGGTTGTAGATCGCATATTTTGGTTGTTGGTACTATGGACCGTTTACTATCTTCATTCGAGTTTTATTGGATCTAAAAAAGTTGGTCTAACCATTGTATTATCTTTAGAGTTACTCATTCATTTTATTTCTTTAGTTCGTTTTAAAAAATTGGCATCAGCTCACAATCTAGCTACCAAACTATGGGGCATTTTTATTGCTATTAGCTTAACGGAAATAATTCTTACGGGAGCATCATATACCTTTGATATCATGATCTTTTTAGGACTTGTATCACGAATAGATACGCTGATCATTTATTTAATGTTAAAGCGATGGGATCATGATATACCAACTTGTTACCATGCTTACCAATTAAGAATAGGAAATAAAATAAAGCGAAATAAATTATTTAATGGCTAGACCATTACTTTCGAGCGAAGCAAATTTACTACACCCATCATTCTTTAATTTCGCAATAGAAAATTCGATGTCGTCATCTAAAATATGCTTTGTTTTGTTTCTGCAAAACGGACACGAATTCATATAGCCGTCGGTATCTACGTACAAATAACGAGATCCGGCCCCGGCGCAGCCAATTAGCCTTTGCCGATGTCCATGATATATGACTATCGGCATTTGTTTGAACGCCGGATCATTATTCATTTTTAGATAAAAATCCTCAAGAATTTTTTCATGTTCGGGCTTTAATGATACGTCCATGCCTGAATAATTTCCAACCGATCTGGGTTCCAGAATTTGAATGAATGAAGCTCCCATTGTTTTTGCCAGGTTAATGTACTTTAATAAATTAGTTTCGGTGCAAAACTCCCTGGTGGCGCAAATAGAAAATGCTATCACTAAATTAACCGCTCTTGCATGCGCGGCGGCATTTTGTACCCAAGTAAAGGCATCCTTATTTCTTCTAAATTCATTATGCTTTTCTTTATCAAAATGATCAAGGCTAATAGAAACTCCTGTTAAGCCTGCGTTCTTTAACTTGTTTGCATTCTCTGGTGTGAAATTAAATCCTGATGTAGAGATCCAGAAATCTGCCATTTTATTAGCACCCTCTAGCAATGCTATCAGATCATGAACCCTTGTCATTGGTTCGCCACCACCAAACTGAAACTGAGTTATTCCTGCATCCTGAAATTTTCTTAATATTTTACGATGGTCATCTAAACTTAATGTTTCTTTTTTGTTTAAAGTCTCTGATTCGTAACAATGCTCGCAATTTAATGGACATTTTTTAGTAAAGGCAATGAGTACCATTCGCAGATTCTCTAAATTTCCAACGTTTTTATGAAGTAGATTTTTGGCTTCGATATTTATAAATCTATTAAAATGTTTTGCAGGCCAACCATTATTGTTGATATTAAAAAAATAACGCCCATCAACCTTGGCAAGTTTATTGATCTTTGTGTTGATTGTGAATCTGTTTTTTAGTTCGATCATGCGCGATAGAACTTTAAATGAATGTTTGGGATTTGGAAATTTGGTGATGATATAAAAAAAGGCGTCTAACCACATTTTAGAAACAACAAGTCCTCTTTTTGGTCCGTAAATGATGGGTTGTAATACTTTTGTTTCTTGCATTCTCATTTTAGAAGTTTAGATTCAAAACTCACCTTGCCATTCAATTCATTGTATTTCTGTTTAGAGAAAATTGAAAATCCTCCCGGTCTTCTGATCTTATTTAAGGCAACATAATGTGTTTTACCTTGGTATTTATCCATTCTGTTGTAATAACCTTTGGCATGTAAGAACGCTGTTTTGTTTGTTTGTACAGTTGCAAAAGGGTTGTTGAACTTTAATACTAATTCATCATTAATGTTGTAATGTTTCATGTAAATGGTATCATCTTTTGCCAATTCGTTCAAATGATCAACACCAATTGAATCAAGTGCCGAGGAGGGTTTAACGTGATCTACCTTTATCATTTCATCGTTTGAAAGATCCAAACCTACAAAATCAAGATCCCAAAATTTAAATCCGGTCTTGATCTTAATTTCAATTTGATCTGATCCCAACTTAGAAATATCGATGGGCATAAGCATATCACGTTGTGCAACAGATCCGGCAATATTAAAATGATCAACAAATTCCCAGCCATTCTTAGTTTTTAAATACACTAACATGGGCACTCCTTGTTTCTTTGAACCTTCGATGAGTTGCTCGGCAGAACTTTTTGTTTGGCGTTTTATCCAATCATCATATTTATCTCCGGCAAGAGCGCATATTTGATCATAGGCATATCCTGACCACATAGAATTTTTTGCCCTCACAACTAATTTAGCCATGTTAGCACCTTCCGTTTTATTAAACTTCATTGTAATAGAATTTAATGGATCTGAATCTTGATCACAGTTGAACACAAAATTTAGCGTATCTTTTTGTGCTATCTCCTCTTTACAACTTATTCCCTTATCATTTATTGCACTAAGGGGTGGTTCAATCGTTCTCAAAGTGTGAAATTTGCCTTGCCTATCGGGCAATACGGTTAGATCTTTAGAATGCTCTATTACCGTAAGATCGATCATGTTTATGAATTGTTTTTCGTTCTTTTTATTTATGATCTTAAATTCTAAGCCCTTTTGTGCATGGATGCCATCAATTGGGAGATAATCATCCCTCTCAAGATTTTTATAAACTGCACCGCTAAAAAATGTACCTGTAAGATCATAATTTGAGCCGTTATAGGTGTAAACGTAAGGGCAATTACAAAGAATGGCCACTATTACGGCCACAACTATGGTTCCGATCACCAGCGCCCCACCAATAACCACAGCAACTGAAGCTATGTCTAAGGCCACGTTTGTGCCCTTGTCGGGCTCGTTAACTGTTATTTGGGTAATTTCACTAAGAGAAAACCTTAATCGATCTGGGTCCTGGCTGTCTTCTTCATATTCGTTAACGAAGATATTAACTTGATTTAAAATAGTGCTTTTATCACTTTTCTTCATTTTACCAGTTGCTTTAGGTCCGTCTTTTGGTATAAATGGTTCTTGAGCGGCCCAAACAGCTCCTTTTTGGCAAGTGATGATCTTCGACACAGTATCAATTGATAGATCGCTGATGTGCCAAGTTACATTTCCAACGTGTAAAACAATATATCCTCTGGCAAAGGTTTTATTAATGTAAAGTAGGCTGGTTCCTTTAGCGGAATCCGATTTATTTTTAGTAATTAGTCCGCGCGACATATAGCGATGTGTAAAACATCCTGTTAAGCCAAATAAAATAAGCCCGATGATAGGCAAAAGCGATATCGTTTTTTTTATATCAGCACTTCGTTTCTTTAGTTTATTATAAATAAAATCCTTCATCGTTTATACTTTAAAATTTAAACCCAAAATTAATCTCAAAATTCATTTTTACTCCTATTGTGCTGGTTCTTTTGTATCCTTCTGGTTCGGGTTGAACGAAATTGGTACTAGGTGTGGTATGATAAGTTAATTTTGCTTCATTATATCCATAATACCCATAATACATAGTAGACTCTTTGTACTTATTTCCAACATGGCATATTCCAAGTGTAAGTTGTGAAGAACCAAAAAAATGTTTGCCCATTTTGAATAATATTCCGCACTTGGCGGCAAATATGATCTTGTAGGTAGTTTTTAGTTTAGTGTCGATGGCGTAGCTATAAACCGTATCCTTTAAGCTTGGGTATTGATAATTAT